>CAZUAM010000656.1:0-3993 GCA_964618095.1 uncultured Planctomycetaceae bacterium
GCCCTCGTGAAAACCTCAATTACGTCAGAAAATCACCAAAACTGAACACCCCAGTCCCGGCGTGTCACAAAAACGGTACGTAATTCGGGACGCCCCGAGCACTAAGAGCTTATCCGAGAACCCCTCACCCCCGGCCGCTCTCCCCGCAAGCGGGGTGAGGGGAGGAGGTTTTTGGATAGGCAGTAACTCGCCGGACGCGGCTCCCGAGGAGCCACCAGTCCGAAAAGGCCGTCCGAGGTGTCAAAGTGTCATTTACCCGTCGGCATCGGCAGCGAAGTAAGTAGGGCTCCATTTCCGGCCGGAAATCGCCTCCTTCAGAGGCTGACGGGGCAGCACCCCCCGGCTGGGGGCTGGAGATTCTACAGTGCTGTCGAACGCAGCCTTGGACAACGGCGTCACTGTGTGATGGGGGGGGCACTGTGTGACGGGGGGCGAGCTTCGAGCAGAGCCCACCTGGACCCCGACCTGGCCCGGATCGCCGCGGCCTGGCTCGAGCTGCCACAAGCGGTCCGGGCGAGGATTGTGGCGATGGTCCGCACAACGTCGCAGAGCACCGCAAGGTGAACGTGAAGCCTCGGGTTTTTCCGAGGAGTGCGACACCTTGCGATACTGTGCAACTGTTCAGGTAGCCGAGGCGGGATTCGAACCCGCACGGGGACGTGCCCCACAGGATTTTAAGTCCTGAGCGTCTACCAGTTCCGCCACTCGGCCTGGGAGCACCTGCTGTGTCGGGTGGCTCCGTGTTCGGTGGCCCGTATCCCACGGACGGCCGAACCACGGACCGCCATCCCACGGACCGCGGTCCGTGGGCGTTGAGTTTTAAGTGTCCGCGAATTCTCCACTGTGCACGGTTGGCTGCCTGCGGTTCACGAATTGCCGCCGTTGGTTACGGCGGCGATGCGGTTGATGGCGTTGAGGAAGGCCTTGGCGCTGGCCTCGACGCTGTCGGTGGAGACGCCGCGGCCGCGGTAGAGGCGTTCTTGGTACTCGACCTGGACCATGACCTCACCCTGGGCGTCCTTGCCGACGGTGACGCTGTGGACGCTGAAGTCCTTACATTCGACGGAGTATCCGGTGAGCTTCTCGATGCCCAGGAAGACCGCGTCGATGGGTCCGTCGCCGCAGGCCTTGGTGGTGCTGAATTGCTCGTCTCCGCGGCGGACGGTGAGGTCTACCTCCGGCACGCGGTCCGTTCCCGAGGTGACCCGGTACGACTGGAATGTCCAGCGTTCGGGCACGGCGTGTATTTCCTGCTCGACGAGGGCGGCGACGTCGGCGTCGTAGATTTCCTTTTTTTTGTCGGCCAGGATTTTGAACTGCTCGAAGACGGCGTTGAGCTGCTCGCCGGTGAGGAGATATCCCAGGGCCCTGGCCCGGTCGGCCAGGGCGGCCCGGCCGCTGTGCTTGCCCAGCACCAGGTCGGTCTTGGTGAAGCCGACGTCCTCGGGTCTCATGATTTCGTAGGTGGTGCGTTCTTTGAGCATGCCGTCCTGGTGGATGCCGGCTTCGTGGGCGAAGGCGTTCTGGCCGACGACGGCCTTGTTTCGCTGGACCTGGATGCCGGTGATGCCGGCCACCAGGCGGCTGGTGGGCACCAGCCGGCGGCTGAGCACGCGGGTGTCGGCGTGGTAGTAATCGTTTCGGGTGCGCAGGGCCATGACGACCTCCTCCAGCGAGCAGTTTCCCGCCCGTTCGCCGAGCCCGTTGATCGTGCATTCGACCTGTCCGGCCCCGGCCTCGACGGCCACCAGGCTGTTGGCCACGGCGAGCCCCAGGTCGTTGTGGCAGTGGACGCTGATGACGGCCTTGTGGATGTTGGGCACGCGGTTGCGGAGGGTTTGGATGACGCTGCTCATATGGTGGGGGGTGGCATAGCCGACGGTGTCGGGGATGTTGACGGTGGTGGCGCCGGCGTCGATGGCGGCTTCGACGACTTGGCAGAGGAAGTCGCTTTCGGTTCGGACGGCGTCTTCGGGGGAGAACTCCACGTCGGAGACGTAGCCGACTGCCCGCTTCACGCCGGCCACCGCACGGCGGATGATCTCGTCCTGGTCCATCTTGAGCTTGAACTCGCGGTGGATGGCGCTGGTGGCCAGGAAGACGTGGATTCGGGGCTGCCGGGCGTGGCGGACGGCCTCCCATGCCCGGTCGATGTCGGCCTCGCGACACCGGGCCAGCCCGCAGATGACCGACCCGCGGACCGAGCGGGCGATCTGGGCGACGGCCTGGAAGTCGCCCGGCGAAGCGATCGGAAAGCCGGCCTCGATCACGTCCACTCGCAGCTCAACCAGGGCCCGGGCGACCTCCAGTTTTTCGGCCAGGTTCATGCTTGCGCCGGGCGATTGCTCGCCGTCGCGGAGCGTGGTGTCGAAAATCACAATTGTGCGAGACGCTGTATCTGTCATGATTGGTTTCCCGTTGTCTGGATGTGAAATGGTTAGTGCTCAACGTGCGGAAGCCGACCCCTGGTCGGCTCGGGCAACACCAACCATGCCCTGGTGGGGCCGACACGTCGGCCGCTGCTGACACCACGCGGCATCGGGACAACCCTCACAATGAAAAACCCCAAGGCGTTCTCGGCCTTGGGGTTCGGTTTGGTCCTGGAATTGGGAGGCTACGTGCGAACCTTTAGGGCCGAAGCATGGCCAGGGCCAATAATAACAACGGCAACAGGTTCGCCCACGTCATGAGCCCAATCTCCTGATTACAGTGTCGGCATCGCGCCGCACCACTTATTACCTTACCCGACACGTCCGGAGGCGTCAAGTTCGCGGGCAGATCGGTGTGTGGCAAGGATGCACAACAGGGTTCGCAAAGGAAACTGGGCTTGTTTTCCAAAAGGGGGGTGAATTACAAAGGGTGCAATTGCGGAGAGGTAACCCAGGAAGTTGGGAGAATCAAGGAGGTATCCAGGGGGGTGGCGGGCAAGCCGCCAGCGGGGCCCAAGCCGTCAAATGAGTCTCGACGCACAACTTGGTTGCAGGACATGCACCCGGTGAAATTGGCGTTTGCCGCTGGGAATTGGCCCGGTGATAGGGAGTCTGCCGATATTGGGGAAGTTGGGAAACTTGTGCAGTTAGAGTTAAGTGGCAATGATGATGGGTGAGAACTTGGACCTTTCCAGCGATCAACAGCCCGAAAGAGCCCCCTCCAAGGCCGGCGGTGGACGTAGATTCGTGGGCATCCGATTCGCCTGTTGTGGCGTCTACGCAAGGGTTTACATCAACCGAACCGCAACCGCCTACGAGGGGCACTGCCCGAAATGCTCCCGGCCCGTGCGGATCCGCATTGGGCCGGGCGGGACCGATTCCCGGTTCTTCACTGCGTATTGAGTCGGACGGCCGTTTCGGGTAATCTTCGCGGTCCTGACCCCGCGGACCGCAGTCCGCGGGCGTTTCCTGTGAGAGATGGTGCACGGCAGCCCACTTGGTCATTCGTGCTTGGTGAACTCGTACCATGGACTATGAAGTTGAGCGTTGCAGCCGGCGTTGTGCGGGCAGCGGCCGGGAATTGGCCCCGGGCGAGTCGTTCTACTCGGTGTTGATTGCCGAGGGGGCCGAGCTGCGGCGATACGACTACTCGCTGGAGACGTGGAAGGGGCCGCCGCAAGAGGCCATCGGCTGGTGGAAATCGCAGATCCCCGACCCGGGCGCCAGCCGGAGGCACTGGGCACCGAACGACGTGATGCTCCAGTTCTTCGACGAACTGGCCGAGCAGCCCGACAAGCAGGACATGCGATACGTGCTGGCGCTGCTGCTGGTCCGCCGCCGTGTGATGCGATTGGAGGAGAGCCAGGCGGGCGCGGAGGGCCGCGAGCTAATGGTCTTGTACTGTCCCCGCCGCGAGGCCACCTACCAGGTCCCGGCGGTCGTGCCGGAGCAGTCGCGGATTGACGAGATTCAGGAAGAACTGGCCAGGCTGCTGGAGTAGGGGCGGGGGAATGCTGAATGCTGAATGCTGAATGCTGAATGCTGAATGCTGAATGCTGAATGC
>CAZUAM010000657.1:0-3992 GCA_964618095.1 uncultured Planctomycetaceae bacterium
TTACCCAGGGCAGCACGGCCGACACGGCCGTGGCACGCCTATGAATAATCCGGGCGAGGGCGAGTCGATCCGACTCGGAACCGCCGTCAGCGTATGAGGTGATGCAAGCCATGAAGTTTCCCGTGAAGACTACCGCGGTGATTGTTGTGCTGGGTATCGGCGGTTTCGTGGCCTATCCTCGCGCCCGAGCCTGGTGGAAGGCCAGGAACAAACCGAACTATCGCCAGGCGGCGGTCACCCGGGGAGACATTGCGGCGGCCGTCAACGCCACCGGGACCGTGCAGCCGGTGGTGCGACTGCAGGTGGGGGCTTTCGTCTCGGGGCCGATCGTCGAGTTGGGCGCGTATCACACCGACAAGGTGAAGGCCGACCAGGTGCTGGCCAAGATCGATCCCACGATCTACGACGCCAACGTGAAGCGCGACCTGGCGGCACTCGATACCCGCAACGCCGAAGTCGAACGCTACACAGTGCTCTGCAAGCAGGCGGAAAGGGACCGAGACCGCGCGATTGCCTTGCGCAAGGACAACAAGGACTACCTTTCGGACACGGAGATGGATCAGTTCGAGTACAACTACCTGGCTTTGGAGGCCCAACTGGCGATTGCCAAGGCGGCGGTCAAGCAGGCGGAAGCGAACCTGGTCTATTCCCAAGCCAATCTTGGCTACACCACGATCAGGGCCCCGGAAGCGGGAATCATCATCGACTGCAAGATCGAGAAGGGCCAGACGCTGGCCGCCCAGTTCCAAACGCCGGAGCTGTTTGTGATCGCACCGCGCATGGACGAGGAGGTGCACGTGTTCGCCTCGGTCGACGAGGCGGACATCGGCATGATTCGAGAGGCCCGAGACCAGGAACGGCCGGTGGAGTTTACGGTGGATGCCTACCCGAAGGATCTCTTCAAGGGGAAGATCCACGAGGTGCGCTATAATCCCACTACCGTGCAGAACGTGGTCACCTACCCGGTGGTCGTGAAGGCTCCCAATCCCGGCGAAAAGCTCCTGCCCGGAATGACCGCTAACCTCTCGTTCGAAACAGACAAAAAGAAAGACGTTCTCAAGATCCCCAATGCGGCCCTGCGTTTCTACCCCAAGCCCGAGCAGGTCCGCCCGGAAGACAAGAAGTTGCTCGAAGGAGCTGAGCAAGAGGCCGGTGCAGACGAGGAGGACAACCTGATGGAGGGACAACGCTCCGCCACGGAAAGGGCCCTGGCCAACCGCAAACGCAATCGCCGACACGTGTGGATCGTGGAGGGGGAGTATCTCAGAGCACTCGAGGTCGTCACGGGGGTGAGCGATTATAAGTGGACGGAACTGGTGTCCGGGAAACTCAAGAAAGGCCAGAAGCTTGTCACGGGCGTGGGACCACCGAAATCGTGACCGCCCCTGTTTTGAGGCTTCCAAGACACGAAGAAGAAACGCAGACCACGCTTTTCAGCGATTCTCACGCAGGAAACCAAGAAAGAACCGGCATCGTGCTTTAAGAGGACAGCCCCGCCCGGAAGCGCGGGGTTCGTGGAGTGTCAACGCATCCGACCCCGCCCTGCCGGACGGGGCCATCGGCGAACGCAACAGTACGAACCGGTTCCCGGACAAGTCCTATCGACCCGGTGAAGGCGATGAACCTGCTATCGACCGTTCGGATTGCGCTCAGGGCCCTGGCCAAGAACAAGATGCGGGCCGGCTTGACCGTTCTGGGGGTGGTGATCGGGATCGCAGCGGTGACCACGATGGTATCCATCGGCCAGAGTGCCGGCGACCTGGTACAGGGTCAGTTCCAGGCCCTGGGCACGAATATCCTCGTGGTATTTCCCGGCAGTAAGCGGCAGGGTGGGGTCCGCCACGCGCGGGGGAGCATCCTCACGTTGACCGCCGAGGACTCCGATGCGATCGCCCGAGAATGTCCGGCCGTGCTGACGGCTTCACCGATTGTGGGGGCAGGGGGACAGGTGATCTACGGCAACGCCAATTGGAATCCGAAGGAAATGGTCGGCGTGGGTACGGATTATCTCGTGGTCCGCAACTGGCAACTCCGCTATGGTGGCTTTTTTACCGAACGCGATGTCACCTCCGCCGCCAAGGTTTGCGTGATTGGCAAGACCCTGGTTGCAAAGCTGTTCCAAACCACCAACCCGCTGGGCAAGACTATTCGCATCAACAACATTCCGCTTCAAGTCATCGGAGTGCTGGAAGAGAAAGGCGCGAACATCGTCGGCGAGGATCAAGACGACGTCGTGATGATGCCGTACACCACGGTCAGGAAACGCATCTACGGCTCAAACTTCGCCAACGTGCACGTCATCCTGGCGTCCGCCCGGTCGGTCCATCGAATGAAGGAAGCAGAACACGAGATCAGACAACTGTTGTACGAGCGGCATCGGATCCCTCCCGGCGAACCTGCCGATTTTGAGGTTCAAGACACCACCGAGATCGCCAACATCCTGGGCATCGTCACGGGCACGATGACCATCTTACTGGCCTCGATCGCCGGGATCTCCTTGCTGGTCGGGGGGGTGGGCATCATGAACATCATGCTGGTCTCGGTCACCGAACGCACCCGCGAGATCGGCATCCGCATGGCCGTCGGTGCCCGCGGACGCGACATCCTCCGCCAGTTCCTGATCGAAGCGATCATGCTTTCCAGCATCGGCGGGATGGTGGGCTTTGCCCTGGGAGCCGGGGCGTCGGCGGGGGCTACCAAGATCATCAACTCGCTGTTAAGCGGACCACCCTGGCCGGTGGTCATCTCCTTCGAGGCCGCGGTGGTCGCCGTGCTGTTTTCCGGGGCCGTGGGCGTGTTCTTCGGCTACTACCCTGCCCGGCGGGCCAGCCGACTCGATCCGATCGACGCCTTGCGGTACGAGTGAACCGACCGGCACCTCTCGCCGCCCGGTTTACCGCTGGGGCGCCGGCGGCGGAATCGGCTCCGGAATCTCCAGCCGAAGACGCTCGCGCTCCGGCAGCGGCCCGGGCATTGGCTCAGGCTTCGTGGGCGGCAAGCGGATCGGCACCTCCAGCTTGAATATCTTCTCGGCCGGCTCGGAAGTGCTCTCGTATCGGTCTGCGTTGGGCCCCAGCCGATAGTCGCGCGGATAACAGCGGCGGCGGGACAGACGACCCAACGGACCGATCGAAGCGTACCGCTCCTCGAAGAACCGTACGCCGTGTGTTTCCAGGATTGTGCCCGTTTGCAGCTCCAGATTGGCAAGCTGGATGTTGTATTGGGTTAGCGACTGGGCTTCCGCGCTGACGGCGTTGCCCCAATCGGTAATCGCCACCCGGTAGTCCAGGAAGTCGGCAAAGCCTCGTCGCCATCTGGCGTATTGTTGGTCCAGATTGGCTCCGGCGGCTGCTCGTGCTTGTTTGAAGGCTTGATACCGTGCATAGAACTGCGCCAGGTCGCGATAGCTTGCCGCGAGCACGTGCGCGGCGTTGTGAAACCCCTGCTGTAGATTGGCCCGGTCGCGCATGATAATCAACTCCATTTGCCGCAGCTCGGCCCGCGACTGCCTCAACCCCAAAGGCACCGAGAAGTTGACACCCAACTGCCAGCCGGTGAATTCCCCGGGAAGCGAAGATATGATCCTCCGGTCCGGCGTCCTGCCTTCCAGACCATTCCAGCGATACAGTGCCATGGCATCCACGCTGGGCAGGGCCTGATTGCGGGCCCGCAGGAGTTGTTGCTGGTCGGCCTCCAGGACCAGCTTCAGTTCGATCAGGTCGGGACGCTGTTGCTCGGCCAGACTAACGACGTTGTCCCAGTCTATTCCCAGCCGTTCTGTAGTGGGTGGGCTAACGGGGACGATCCGCACGGGTTCGTAGGCCGGCCGGCCCAAGATGTTGCGCAGCGCCGCTTCCCGCTGGAGCACGTTGGCCTCGGAACTGACCAGGTTGGCGCGAAAGTTCGCCAACGCAGATCGGGCCTGCGGCACGTCGGCCGCCTTTCCCAGCCCTTGTTTCAACATCGCCTCAGCGCGTTCGACGGCAAGCCGC
>CAZUAM010000658.1:0-3979 GCA_964618095.1 uncultured Planctomycetaceae bacterium
CGCCGGGACTTGCCGCCGCGTAGCCGCGGCGGCTAAACGTTCCACTCCCAGAATCTACGTTTACCGGCAACCATGGTAGGCGGAGGCTGGTCTGAGGTATGCGTCGTCAGGCGGAGCGTCGTCGATGCAACGTTGACAACTTGCGGCGCTGCCGGGCTGTCAGGCGTCGATGCGGTAACGCCGCATAGCTCTACGGATGCACATGAGACGTAAACCGTCCGGTTGCAGCCACGAGCCGTCACTGCGATTTGCCGGTCCGTCGCCAGACCTCGATGCCGCTGAAGTTGGCGGCGCCCCGCTCGGAGGTGATCATAATACTTCCGCCGTTGACGTCGGTGATCCACGGGCCGAGTCGTCGCCATCGGCCCGCTGGCCCGCTCTGGTAGTCCGCCTCGACCACGCGCCCGTTCAGACGGATTCGGAAGGTCTCGGGATCGGTTTCTTCCCACACGTAGGCGTAGACGGCGTAGGCGCCCTCGGGCACGCGCAACAGTTGAAGCTTGGCCTTACGGTTCCAGCGAAACGAGTGGATCATCTTCGCCCGGGCCCCGTCGGTGGGCGGACGAAGCACTACCTGAGGGCTCACCAGCGGCTTGTCTTTGCAAACGAAGCTCGGCGCAGAGTCGCCTTCCCACTGGTTGTCGTCGATTTTGACGGGCGGGCCGTTGACGTTGATCCCCCGCCAGAATTCCCACGGTCCATCTTTGGCCGGGGGGCCTTCAAGCCTGGTGATCGGCGTGATCAAATCCTCCTCGACGCCGATCGTATCAGCCGGCGGCCCCTTGCTTGTCGAGGGCAATGGCGGCTTGCCGCTGACGGTGAGAATCACACGCCGATAGGCCACCAGCGGAGGCTTGCCCGTATCCGTCACTTCGAGAATGACGTGAATCGTCCGGCCGGAAGCCTGCTTGGGGACGGTCACGACCACCTCGACCTTGTGGGCACCTCGAATCGGCGTTTCCGCCCAGTAGCTGCCTGCCTCACGATATACCCACCACTTGTACTCCAGGGCGTCGCCGTCCGGATCGGACGAGCCGGCTGCGCGGAGCTTCACTTGGGCGCCGGGATCGGTCTCGATCCCCAGTACGCGGAGGGTCTGATCCCCATCGCACACGGCAGTCGGCTCGTGGTTGGCCTCAGCGTACGGTTTGACGCACCAATCCATGCGGGCCTCGAAGGCGTTTTGATAGGCCGTGCGCCAGCGGTGGATGGAGTAGAACGGGTCGCGGGCGCCTTCCATGATGTCTTCGGCAGGGATGAACTCGTTGGCAAAACCGCTGGGCCGAAAACGCCCACCCCAATTGCCCCACTCGGGACGTTCGGGATCACTCAGACCGCTGGGAAGGACGTAGAAGAACGACGGCGTGTCGCCTTCCTTCACACCATCCTTTCCCGCAGCCTTGGGCGGGTACAAGGGGCCAAGCGGGCCATGGCCCTTCAGCACGTGCTTCTGGAGCCACTCAGGCGAGACGATCGCCTGGTTACCCTCCTTCCAGATGCCGCGGAAGAGCTTGTTGGAATAGATCCAGAACACATCCGGGTGATTCTTCTTGACCCATCCGGCCGTGCGGTCCTGATCGGCGATCGAGTGCACGCGAATCTTGCGCTTGAACTCGGCCAGTTCCGCGGGCGATCGCGTTTGGGAGACCTTCCAGATTGCCTGCGCTAATTCGCGTGGTCCGCCCCAAATCGAGAACCACACCGGACGCCGATCGTCGCGGTCGAGAACCTTGATGATCCAGTCCGACGCCTCCGAGTCTATGCCGGGACCGACGCGGTGCGGATCGCCGTTATGGCCGTCTTTGATCAGGCCCACCAGTCGCTCGTGCGACGGGTAGTCGGAGCGGTGCTTTCGGAGATTCGGCAGCACCTTGCCGTAGGCGCCCACGGCGTCGCGGATCAACTCGGGACGTGTGACCTTGTAGTGGCCGTGCCCGAAACCGGTGCACAGGCCCTCCACGTCGAAGTCGCAGGCGTATAGCAGAAAACGGACCATCGACTGCCGGTCGTCCGGGTCGCCACCAATGTCGGTCATGACGACGATCCGGGCTTTGGCATCCGTCTGCACGGCGTCAGGCGGCACAGCGTTGGCGTCTGCGAGCGTCAGGGTGCCCAGAAGCAACGCCGACAGCACCGGAAGCATTGTTTGGTGTGATTTCATCGATTAGCTCCTAAGAATCGGGTATGCCCAGTCAGAAGAAGCTGATTGGATTGGATCGTCTCCGTGGAACACTCGCGGTGTGCAACTGCGCAGCCTGACTTGCGTACGGCATTCTGTCACAGGACTAAGCGTACCAGGCGGCTGCCGGTCTGTCACGCCTTCGCCCGAGCGTTGTATAGCTTCTGAGTATTCATCCTCTACGGAGGACATCTGTCGCGCTACGGACGCCCCTCCCGAGAAAGGTTGGCAATCTCGGGCGCGTGGACCTCCCGCCCGGGATGGGCTGATTGGCACCCGTCCCAAATTGCTCGGGAGGACCGTTATTCGACACCGACCGGGGTGTCTCGTTTTGAGGTGGATTTCTGGGGCGCTCCAGCGCAGCCATGGCCAAATGGCCGACCTCGGCTGGGTCCTATCGAGGAGGGTTTTGACTGGTTGTGTGATCCTGCTGCGAACTCGATTGCCCCCGCAGGTGGTCCTGTTTCCCCAACGCAGCCACAGCCGCCTGTCCCCGTGCGTTGCGGTCAGACTGCCGGCCCGCTAGAATCGGCTTCGCTTCCGCCCGCAATGCTAAATACGATTTCGTGATTCCGGGAATTCCGCAGTGTTTAGCCCCGGCGGCCACGCCGGGACTTGCCGCCGTGTAGCCGCGGCGGCTAAACGCTCCACTCCCAGAATCGTGCAACTCCATTTAGACTCAGGGATCGGCCCGACCACTCCAGCCTGGTGCGGGCAACGTCAAATTCACCATCTACCCTGAAGCCGGGCACGACTCCTGGACCGAGACCTACGACGATCCGAAGCCCTACGAGTGGGTACTGAAACATAAGCAGGACAACAAGTAGTTCCGCATCACCGGCTCGGTCGTTTTGCCATTTTGTCATTTGGCCGGCTGGTGTTCCATCCAGAACGTCTTGGCATCCGGTCTCGTACCTCGACACATTCTGCAAGAACTCCCGGAATCACGAACCTGTTGAGGAACCCAACCATGCTTGCGAGAATCTGTGCGATTGTGCCGTCTGTCATTCTGCTTCTCGCCTCATCCAGCCTCGCCCGGGCCCAAGGGACCGAGGACTGGCCCCGTTTTCGCGGGCCGACGGCCATGGGTGTCGCCAAGGACGACCCCCGTCTGCCTGACCGGTGGAGCAAGACGGAGAACGTCCGCTGGGTGACCGAAGTGCCGGGCTGGGGATGGTCCTCTCCGATCGTCTCCGCCGGCAAGGTGTTTCTCACCGCGGTCGACAACGAGAAGGCGTACGAGGAGCCGAAGAAGGGGCTCTACAACGGAATGGGCCGGGCCAAACCTCCCGAGGGCGTGCACCGCTGGATGGTCTACTGCCTCGATCTCGACTCGGGCAAGATCCTCTGGAGCCACCAGCCGCACCAGGGCCAGCCGCAGGTCCCTCGCCATCCGAAGAACACCTACGCGTCGGAAACACCGGTGACCGACGGCCAGCGGGTGTACGCCCTGTTCGGCGACGTGGGGCTCTACTGCTACGACTTCCAGGGCAAGCGGCTCTGGTCCCATCGCATCCAGCCAAAGAGGTCGCTGTTTGACTATGGCGCGGCGGCCTCGCCGGTGATCTGCGGCGACCTGGTGATCATGGTGTACGACAACATGGAAGACCGGTACATTGCCGCCTTCGACGCAAGGACCGGGGAGCAACGCTGGCGCACGGCCCGCCCGGCGCGCGCCGTCAATCTGCGCGGCCAGCCGTTTGGCCTGCTTGCGCAGGTATCGGGCAGCCAGCAATCGATAGCTTTGGTCGGCGGATGGCATGATCGGTTGCAGATTCGTTGGAAATCGCCCACACGTCG
>CAZUAM010000659.1:0-3978 GCA_964618095.1 uncultured Planctomycetaceae bacterium
CCCCAACTCACCAAAACGCCATGAATTCACCCACAGATTCTGGCGAAGACCCACAAAAAGATTATGCCATAGCGACCTCTTAAGGACAAGGCGGTGATGCGATCGGGTGGCTCACGGCGGGCGAATCCGGATCGGTTCGGCTCGACAGCACCATGCCAAGTGTGCGGTAGGCAGTGCGGTACTGGCTCCGGCGGCACGAACGGCGATTGCGCGGGATACTGCCGACTTGCTCCTCCGCGAAGCCACCCGTTGCGAATGTTGTGCAAGCAGGCCAAGCCATATCGGCTTCAGGCCGGTCGCGGAAAATCGGATGTTGGCTACAGCCATTTGGCCTCTCAAGGATGGTTGCGCACTTGTAAGGCCTGTGACAGTTATCGGACTACGAACCCACTCGTTCCCGGGATTCCAACGTCTCTGCAGCTCATTCCGATCAGGGAAGCTGTGTGGGTCTCGCGCAGCAAAGATCGTGCCGGTGCAACTGTCCTTTCTGCGGCGAGACACAGCGCGCACACAAACCGACCTCGCTTGCGTCGTACGACCTCGACCGACGTGTTTCTCGCCAGCGAACACGACAACGTCTCGGCTCGTTTCTCGCGGCAAGCTTGAACTTCGGCCCCAGAGGACGATGGTGTTTCTCAAACAGGAGACATCGCTTGACGCTAGAACAACAAGTCAGCCCCGATGTGTTCTATTCCCCTTCCCCTGCCACACCCCGAAGCCCCCTGCAACCCGTTCACTGGCCAAAGTCGTCCCTCCGGCAGTCGCGATGGCGAGACAACTGATACGTTTGTCAGCCGATTCAGCGGTGAATGTGGTGTTGATCCTCTGGGGCGAGACGTGTTGGGCAGTTCTAAGAACGCATGGGTGTTCGCGAGACGTGTCAAACAATGCCATCGATTCTCGACACGGTCTTGCTTGCAGCTACTCTGAAGAATGTGGTCAGCGACGAACCGATTTTCGGTAGGTCGTGAGCGCCCGCTCGACAAGTTCGCTGAGTTGGCACCGGGCTTCCCATGACCAATCCCGGTACTCCGCGATCAGGTCGCTGGGAATGCGAAGCGTCACTTTCTCTTTTGGTCTCATGTGGCTTACGCTTCTGCCCGGAGGCCGGCCAAGACGGGCGCGTCCGGGACGAGGCACAATATGCGGTTCTGAAGTATCAGCGAGATCAGTCTCACGGGTTACTGCCGATGGCTGTTCATGTCGCGGTAACACTGCGGGTGTTGTCGGCGGTGACATCAGGTCCCCCAAAACACCGCTTATGCCGCCGATTGCCTTCCCAGCCATGGCACAACCTCTCGGAGTTTGTTGACGACAGCAGCGTAGTCCTGCAAAGCGTTGGAGTGAGTTAAGTGGTGAACCTTGCCGGATGTGGTGGCGTAGAGCAACCGGGCATCGGCCCGCACTTGCCCCAGGATCGGCCAGTGCTGGCCGACCTCTCGGCAAACCTCTTCGGTGATCAATCGTCGGGGGTGGCAGTTCGTGAGCACGGCTCCAATCACCGAGAGGCTGGGATTGACCCTCTCGTTGAGCATCCGCACCGTCTCGTCCAGATGGGCCAACGTCCGCAACTCAAACCCACCGGGGTGAACGACCACGCAAGTATGTCGGGCGGCGGTGAGGCAGCCAATCGATAAGACGCCCAAAGACGGTGGGCAGTCGAGAATGACCGTTGTGTCCTCGTCGAGTCCGGTTTTCTCCAAGCAGTTCTGAAGGATGTATTCCCGGCCTGCTTCGGAGATGAAGTGGGTCTCACCCCGGGAGAGGTCAATGCTGCAAGGCGAGATACTGAGCCTATCGGACAGCGTCACCACCGGCAGTGGGCCACGGCGACACATAGCCTGATACAGTAGCCCTTCGGGTTCGGTCAGCCCGAAAGCGGTTGTGAGGCTCGCCTGCGGGTCGGAGTCTACAAGATGGACGCGGAAGCCGGCACGGCTGAGCAACACGGCAAACGCGGCTGCGGTCGTAGTCTTCGCAGTGCCGCCTTTTTGGTTCGAGATCGCGATAACGTTCATGATCTCTGGACTACCATATAGCCGGCTTTCTGTCACGCCCTTTTCTCTGGCATTGATGGCATTCAAGCCTTTCGACATTCCGGCAATGCCATAACGTTGGCCTTTTGACAGAGAATGCTCACCACGCCTAGCTTCTGCACTCATGGCCCAGCGTGCGGGACCGTCAATAACCTTCCGCAATGCTAGGGTTTTCTACCGAGAGCCTTGCCGATTGAGTTGCCTCCAGTAACGCTCGCTCTGGCCAATCGGCGTGGGCAAGAACAGATACGAGGGTACCCGTCTATTTTCGTGTGAAGTGTGGAGAGATGTCAAATGGGCTGTGTGGAAATTGGGGCTGAAATGTAGCGGAGCTACGGATTTACGGTGCATGGAGGCCCGGTCGCATGGTGAAGCTGGGCGAGTTCTTCCTGGAAGACCGAGCGGCCCGTTTCCAGCCAACTGTTGATCTCCGACAAGACATTGCAGGAAAGGGGTCAGTCCTTAGATTTTAGTGTCTTGAGCACGGCGTTGCGTAAGCGCGCCCGCTGGCCCGTTTTCGCTTCCTCGATCAGCCGCACTGCCTGGGAGACGTTCACCTCGTGTCCCATGTTCAATTGGCTGCTGAGCCATCGATTGCCGACCGTGGTGTTTTTGCGCAGAAGCCAAGCCACTGCCTGCTTGCGCGGGTCGGTCTTGCGGGTGGAGGCAAGCTGTTGCGGGTCCAGCCCCACCGCTTCCAGCCCGGCTGTCAGCAGTTCGGCGGCGGTACGTCGTTGGTGATCCCGCAGCGCGGGCCCGCTGTAGGAACCTTTGTGGTGCTTTCCCAGCAGTTGGTCCAGCCGGCGTTTCATCCGGGAGCGGAAGGTTTCGTCGCCCAGACACCAGCCCCGCCGAATGGCTTCCCACTCCTTCTCCTGGAGCCGCTTTCCGGACGTGGTCGAGGCCTGGCGGGCCCGCTGGGCGACGTGGTCCGCGTAGGCCCGACGCCCGCGAGCGTTGTCCGGCAGGCCGAGCGCGGCAAACACCCGATCGACGCACAACCAGCCCGGCCGACGACCCTTGGGCCCGAGATACAGCGGATAACTGCTGAAGCCGTATTTCGCCAGCCCACCGCTTCTGGGCTTTACCAGCCCGGCGCGGAGCGGATTGAGGTGGATGTAGGTGCTGACTTGCAGGAAGTAGGTGTCGTTTTCCGGATCGATCAGCAGCGGCTTGTAGCGTCCGGCGAACACGTGTCCGTGGAGGCGGTGCCGACGGTTGTAGCGGTTGGTGTAGGTGCCTTGCAGCCAATGCATGCCGCTGACCAGGTTCGCGTTGGGGGTCTCCGTCAAGAGGTGGTAATGGTTGTCCATCAACACGTAGGCATGGATGATCCAGCCGGTCTTCCCACAGACTTCGCTGAGGCAATCCAGAAACAGCAACCGGTCGGCGTCGTCCTGGTAGACCGGTTCACCATGGTCGCCGCGGCACATGACGTGGTACGCGGCACCTTCGTATTCTACCCGCGGTTTTCGTGGCATGGGCGCATTCTACCAACCCGCCGGAAGCGGTCAACACTAAAATCTAAGGACTGACCCCTTTTCTTTTGGGCGTGTTCCTCTTTGCCTGGTGTCAGTCCTCGATCAAGGTGATCTCCTCAGCCGGCTTCTTGTATCCTTTCTTCGCGATATACGACTTGGCGTCGTCCACCATCTCCTGCGTAATCCTGTAATGGTAGTTGCGGTAATCCTTCACCGTGATATGGCCTACGCAGAAAAACCCCCACTGTTCAAAAAAGTCCGTAAGATCCAGCTTGGCCACATCGCAGCAGATCTTCACGAACTCGAACTGGTTCCGAATCGAATCATCCCCTCGACCTGCATCCGGGCGGCGGCGCATCTGCTCCATCACGTCGGCGTAGAAGTCGGGCCTGCCGTTTCGGGCAAAATAAAGATGCCTCCTCACCAGAATTCGTGGGTGAATTCGGGCTCGGGGAGGGCTC
>CAZUAM010000660.1:0-3967 GCA_964618095.1 uncultured Planctomycetaceae bacterium
TCTTCTTCGGGAGGCTCTCCAGCGGTTCGCGGGCGGACATTGCCGAAGGGTTCGACTTTTAGTTCCTCTTGGCCGCGGTCGCCCATGGCCGTTTTTACATTGATGCCGTACACGCCGCGGAGTTTTCCGCCGGCATCTTTGAATTCCCCCGACTGCGAGAGCTTTTCACCGGCCTCGGCCAACTCACCCAGTTTTTCGACCAGGCCGCCGAGACCCCCGAGAATGCCCCCAAAATTGAACGGAAGGTCAATCGTCTTGCCCGGCGAATCCGAATCATCGGATTGCCGCCCCTTTGTGTCATCCGGTTGGACTTTTGCCACGACGTCCTCCTTACTGTTCTACTTACTGTTCTACTTACTGTTCTACGATCCGTGCCAGCATTGGCGCCGGCGGTATGGAATGAGCAGCGTCTGTTGCCCTCGTGCGGCGAGGCTCGTCATCACCGTTAGGATCGGGTAAGCGCTTACCGAACGCGTCGGCGTGTAACTGAACGGTCCGGCAGACGTCCGACAGCGTGGTTGCCACCGTCGCCAACCGGGGTTGCTCGCCATCTCGGGCCTCGCCCAGGCACTCTCCGATGTCTCGGCAGAGACGTGAGATACCCTGAAGACCCGACAGCCGGCTCGCCTCTTCTTGTCGACGCAAGTGTTCGATCACACGGTCGACGTTGTCGAGATCGCCCTCCTGGACTGCCCGAAGGTCGGCCATCGTACGATCCATTCGTTGCCGTGTTTCGCGGCCGTCATGATGCCGCAAGTCTGTCGGATCGGATTGGGCTGTTGTCATCATTTCCACCTAACGCGTGTGTTGAGCGATAATGCTTCGCTGATTGCCACTTCTTGCCTTATCGGCATTCCTGAACCCAATCTGTGGCATCACCACATGGCACCAGGGTTCTGCCGCATCTCTTCGGGACAGTCTGGGGGTTTTGGGGGCATTTTGCGGCGTGAACGATTGGCCTTCTCGGTGCGATCACGCGGGGTCTTGGGGCGGACAGGAAAAATGAACCGGCCCGATTGACATCCCAAGATTGTGAACTACGGTTTAGCGCCCGACGTTCACGTGGTTTAGCCGCATATACGGCGGGCGTGTACTTCGGCTCTACCGCACGAGATGGTGGTGGTCGCCGCATCAGGCGTGGGAATTCCGAAGATAAATTGGAGAATCACGGCAGGATGCGACGAACATCATTCTATCCACGATGAGGTTGATGAGCAGGGTGTCACTGAGTCTGTGCCTTGGGTGACGTCAGCCCAGGGTAACTTGCTCGCGTTTCCCACTAAGGAGTGTTTCCATGGCGAATGTGCAAAAGTCCACTGATTCGTCCAGTCTGGCCGAAGTTGTCGATCGTATCTTGGACAAGGGTATTGTGATCGACGCCTGGGCCAAGGTGTCGCTGGTCGGCATCGAGCTGTTGTCGATCGAAGCCCGGGTGGTGATTGCTAGCGTTGAAACGTACCTGAAGTACGCCGAGGCAATTGGCCTGACCGCCTCGGCTGCCGCGCCCGCCTAAGCGGCGTAGCCGGCAAGGATCCAACATTCCACGGAAGTTCCCCGCTCAGAGGATGGCTGCCTGTCCGGTGGTCGGCGGTCCAACCGGCACGGGCAGGCCAGCCGCCTTCTGAAGCGGGCTGATTTTGCAAGCAGAAAATGTTGGGGCACTCGTGTTTTTCATCTCGCCCAATTCAATAGAAAACCCAAAGGAACATTCAGATGGCAACATTTACCGAAGATTTCACCAGGATGCGGCAAGATTTCGACCAGTCGCAGGAAGATCGCCAACAACTCTTCGAGCAGACTCGCGAACGGGTCAACGAGATGACCTCCGGCGTCCAGGAGCAACTAGCAGGGTTCCGGCAGGAGTTTCAACAGATGCGCGGGCAAATCGCAGAGGCGGCGAATAATGTCAGAACCGAATTACGGGAGTTCGGAGCAGACCTGAGGACGGGCGGGAGTATCTTCCGCAAAGAATCCAAGCCTCGCAAAGAATCCAAGCCTCGCAAAGAGTCCAGGACTCGCTGACACCTCGCGTGACCAACCATCTGAACGAAAAACAGTTGGGGTACGGCTGTCAACAAAACGACAGCGGCGCCCGGGATCTGCAAGATAACTCCGCTGAGGAGAAGGAAGCCGCTTGATGACAAAACTTGGAAATGGCCGTAGCCGACGGGTGATCCACAACAAGGTCGTGCACGCCCCGGACCGGATACGGCCCCAGGCGAGCGAAACGTTTGTCGTGACTCCCCAAATCGAGGAGTTGACGGAACGCACATTAGCATACCTCGACGCCGGTTACCCGATCAATTTCTCCGGCCCGGCCGGCACCGGCAAGACCACGCTGGCGTTGCACGTGGCCGCTAAGCTGGGACAGCCGGTCACGCTGATCCACGGCGACGACGAATTCGGCAGTTCCGACCTCGTGGGCAACGAGACCGGATATCGCAAGAACCGGTTGGTGGACAACTACATTCATTCGGTCCTCAAGGAAGAGGAGACGATGCGAACGCTCTGGATCGACAACCGCCTGACCACCGCCTGTCGTTACGGCCATACGCTCGTCTATGACGAGTTCACCCGCAGCCGCCCCGAGGCGAACAACGTGCTCTTGAGCGTGCTGGGCGAAGGACTCCTGAGTCTGCCCAAGCTCCGCTACGCCGGGGAGGGTTACCTGAAGGTGGATCCGGCGTTTCGGGCCATCTTCACTTCCAATCCGGAGGAGTACGCCGGTATTCACAAGAGCCAGGACGCCCTGATGGACCGGTTGATCCGCGTCCATGTGGACCACTACGACCGGGACACCGAAGTGGCGATCACCACCCTCCGCAGCGGCACTTCCGAAGCCGACGCGGCGCGCGTGGTCGACATGGTGCGACGTTGTCGGGCGCAGGGGATGCGCGAGCATCGGCCGAGCATTCGGGCATCGATCATGATCGCTCGTGTGGTTACCCGCGTGGGCGCGTCGTTCGATCCACTCGACTCGGTTTTCCAGCGTACCTGTCGCGACGTGCTCGGGTTGGACGCCATCGACGCCGGCAGCGGCGAGCTACCCTCTGCACCCGAAGCGGCAGAAGCAGCTTTGGAAAACGCCTGCGAGCTTGTCGGCACCGCGCTTGGCAACTCAGACTAACGGTCCCAAGGCACAACAAGAAATCAAGGAACGCCTGACATGAAGTCAAGACCGTCCAAAGGCCTGCAAGACATCCGCACGATGTCCGAGCGCAGCAGCGACGCGGACAATCCGCAACGGAAGTACCTGACACTGGCAATGCTCGAATTGGAAAAGGCACGACGCAACAAGGAAAAACAGAGCGCCAACCAGCGCGTGGAGAGCATTGATCGGCGAGTGGCTGAAATCGAGCAGCAGCAGGTTGGCCTCCTCGCAGCCGCCGAAGCCGAACTGGCAGATTCCTCGGCGGCCAAGGGTTCGGGCACGACAATGGAACCCGGGGCCCCAACCGAGCAAGGCTTCAAACTAGCCTACTAAAACGCAAAGACACCCGGAACCGGGTCGGAGGAAATCGAAATGACCGTACACGGAAACGAAACCGGCCAGCCGGCCATCAACGACGCCCAGATCGCCGTCCGCGACTTCCTGAAAGCGGCCTTGTCTGAAGTGAAGAGAGTCGACGTCACCAGGATGGCCCCGGTCGACGCAGGCGAAGCGGCCTGGGAGGCTGAAGCCGACGTGTGGCAGCCCAATCCGACTCTTAGGACGTTAGGGATTCAAACCCAACGGCCGGTGCTCGATCATCAACACTACCTGCTGCGACTCGACGCCTTGCTCAACGTGCTGGCCTACGAGTTGGAAGGGCCCGCCCGCTAGTAATGCTGGACATTCCCGAGACGCTGAGGGGAAAAATCCATGAAACTGAATTGTCTTTCCTGCGGTCACACCGTCGATCTGCGCGACGGCTACAACGACTACGACGGGCAGGTCAAGTGCTTCGCCTGTGGGGCCCTGTTGGCC
>CAZUAM010000661.1:0-3964 GCA_964618095.1 uncultured Planctomycetaceae bacterium
TCAGGACGGCCGGGAAGTAGAGGATTCCAAAGTGGTCGAACAGGTAGATCAGCACAAAGCTGAACAGCAGCCCGCCCAGCATGTCGCCGACGTTGTCCAGAAAGTAGACCTGTCCGATGCTCGAGGGGTCCTGCTTGGAGGCCAGGATCAGGCACGCCAGGGTGAGCAGGTATCCGGCAATCAGGCAGTAGGGCGCCAGCAGCACGAAGCAGCTTATCACCGTTTCGGTCACGCCGACCTCCGCCCCCCGGAGGAAAACCACGTTTCGCAAGCTGCGAATCAGAAACACGTCGGCGATCGGCAGAACGGCCACGAGGATCTGGGCGACGATCAGAACGGCAATCGGCCTCTTCAGCCCGGAGGCCGTCTTGCCCAGTGCCGAACCGATCCCGGTCAACAGCAGCCAGTTGCCCAGCACGATCCCGAACACCAGCTCATTGCCCGAAAAGACGCTTACCAGCTCGCGCATCAGCGTCAATTGGGTCATGAAGGCCGAGACGCCCAGGCAGCAGACGGCGAGAAAGAGGACCAATCGGCCGCGGCGGGCAAGATCGACCAAGTAGTCCGAACGCGGCTGGCCAAGGTGGGAATCGGCCCTCTTGCCCGGTTGATGGGGCGTGGACACGCGGCTACTTCTCCGCTGGTTCTTGTTCGTGGAAGGCTTGGGCCTGGTAGAGCAGGATTCGGGCCTTGGGGCTCCTCCAGTCGGAGCGGTCCAGACCGGCCTTCTCGGCCAGGCGCTCGAGGAATTCCCGCTTGTCCGGGATTTGCTCCCAGACACCCGGCAGGTAGGTTGCCTGTTTTTGCCCCACGCGAAGCACCACCCCGTCGATTCCCGGACGCAGCTTATCGAGCAGCTCCGCCGGAGATTCGAACTCCAGCCGCGTAGGAAAGGTCAGCAGGCTGACCTCGATCTCGATCTGGTCGAGTTCTTCCGGTCGGACGGGCAAAAACCGCCGGTCGGCGACGGCCGCACTAATGCCCGCGTGCATAACTGCCTGATAGAGGCGCATTTGAGGGAAGATGGTGCCGACGCATCCGCGAAGCTCGCCGTCCTTGTTTAGCGTCACGAAACAGCCCCTGGGCTCGATCAACTCCCGGGGCACGCCGTCGATACCCCACGGCAGTTTCGACGCGGGTTTCCGGTGTTTCACCACGTCGCTGACGGTCTTGCGCGCCAACTCCAGAAGGAATCTCTTTTGCTCGGGCGCCAACTTGCCTTGCGAGGTTCTCTGCGGGGGCTGTTCAGCGGGATCTGCACCGTCCGGCTCGTAGAAGGCGATCGCCGCATAGCCCACCACGCCGCCCGACTTGTCGCCCGTGGTGTCGCCACTGTTGCGATAGTCGAGCACTCTGGCCTTCCACCCCTTTTGCCGGGCGATGTGCATCAACGTCAGAATGGGTGCTTTGCCGCATGCGTTTTGCCGCTCCATCCATTCGGTTTTCATACTGCACACCGCCCGGCAACAGGTGGTGTCCATGCCCCGGGCCAACTCGTAAGGGAGGTAATGGCTTAAGTCGGAGCTGGCCACCAGGATGGTCTTGTCGTCGAGGTACCCCAGCAGCACACGGGCAACCTCTTCGGGATCCACCGCAACCTTCTTCGGCTGGTGACCGAACAGGATGGGCATGATGCTGAAGTCCTCTTTCAGCACCCTTTGCAGAAAGGGCAACTGGACCTCCAGCGAGTGTTCCCAGGTGTGGGGCGTGTCCTCGCCGAACGGGGGCCGTTCCGGAGGCCAGTTGCCCGGTCGAATGGCGCCGCCGGGCGAGGAGCGCCAAAACGGCGGCCGCTGGACCTGGCAGGCGGGATTGACCACAAACGGCTTCACCTTGGCGAGTTTCGCCGCCTTCGGCGAGAGGGGAATCAGGCCCAGGGGTGTCTCGTAGGCGTCCGCGTCCGGGATCGACGCCCCGTCGAAGACCGCGGTGTGGCTGGGCCCCATCAGGATCACGGTGCGGATCTCCCGCCCGGCCAACAGCTTGTAGCCAAACGCGGCCGTCTGGCCCGAGTATTCGTAACCCGCGTGGGGACAGACCAGCCCCCGAATGTTTTCCACCGGCTCGGGCTCGGCTTCGGCCAGGAAGCCGTCGACCATTTTGGCCAGTGTCTCCGGATGGCGGGGATAGAACAGCGGGAGCTCGTACAGTTCCGCTTCTTCGCCTTCGGGTTTGACCGCTCCGGCGACCACCGGCCCGCGAACTTTCTCGAACGTCTTGGCCTGCGCCGGCGGGCCGTTGGGGCTATCTGGCGTCTGCTGGGATCGATCCCCGCAACCGCCCAATCCAATCACCAGCCCGAGAACGAGGATCAACCGGCCGATCGGCTTCATGGCTTGGCCCTCAACGAGAAGAGATTACACGGACGCTGTGATTCTCATTCTGAATAGAGTCGCACGATTCTGGGAGTGAACTGTTTAGCCGCCGCGGCTACGCGGCGGGCGGCGCCCAGACGTTGACAATCGGCAGCGGGCAAGTTACCTCTACAGTAATCTAGCACAGGGGGCCCCCAAAGGCGAGGTCTTCCGGCGTGCTGCTGACCACCACCAACGACGAGGTGACGTAATGAACGGCAGACGGTTGGCGCTGGGCGTGTGCTTGGCTTTGGGACTGAGCGCGGCAGCCGCGGCGGCCGCCGGGCCCAACGTGGTGATGATCATCGGCGACGACCAGGCCTGGGGCGACTTCGGCTTCATGGGCCACCCGGTGATCCGTACCCCGAACCTGGATCGGCTGGCCTCCGAGAGCCTGGTCTTTACCCGCGGCTACGTCCCCTCGAGCCTCTGCCGGCCGAGCCTGGCGACGCTGGCGACCGGGCTTTACCCGCATCAGCACAGGATCACCAGCAACGATCCGCCGCTGGGTCTGGCCCGGCCCGAAATGCTCCGCCAGCGGCGGCAGCAGATCGCCAACATCGAGCGGGTGCCCACGCTGCCGCGGATGTTGGCAAAGCGGGGATACGTCAGTTTGCAGACCGGCAAGTGGTGGGAAGGACACCACAGCCGTGGCGGCTTTACCGCCGGCATGACCCACGGCGATCCGAAGCGCGGCGGGCGCCATGGCGACGAGGGGTTGAAGATCGGGCGGGAGGGCCTCAATCCCGTCTTCGAGTTCATCGAGAAAGCCGGTGACCGGCCGTTTTTCGTCTGGTACGCCCCGTTCTTACCCCACTCCCCGCACAATCCGCCCAAGGTGTTGCTCGAAAAGTACACGCCCAAGACCGACTCGATCCACGTCGCCCGATACTGGGCCATGTGCGAGTGGTTCGACCGGACCTGCGGCGAGTTGTTGGGGTACCTCGATCGCCAGGGCCTGGCGGAGAACACGCTGGTGGTGTTCGTGGTCGACAACGGATGGATCCAGCGCCGCGACTCCGGCCGCTATGCCCCCCGGTCGAAGCGGTCGCCCTACGAGGGCGGGATCCGCACGCCGATCATGCTCCGCTGGCCCAAGCGGATCAAACCGGGGACGGACCGGCAGACCCCGGTGATCAGCATCGACCTGGCGCCAACGATTCTGGCCGCCTGCGGCCCGGAGCCCACGCCCGAGATGCAGGGCCTCGATCTGCTCGACGCCCGGGCCTTGGCGGAGCGCCGGGCCATCTTCGGCGAGATCTTCACCCACAATGCGGTCGATGTCCGCGATCCGGCCTCCAGCCTGATCTGTCGCTGGTGCATCCAAGGCCGCTGGAAGCTGATCGTGCCGCAGGCCTCTAACGTGCCGGGCGGTTCGCCCCAGCTCTACGATCTGGTGGCCGACCCGCACGAAAAGAAGGATCTGGCAGCCGACCAGCCGGAGCGCGCAAGGCAAATCCGCAGCCGGATCGAGGCCTGGTGGCCGGCAGGCTAGCACCAAACGGTTTTTGGGGACGCAAAAAAGGGGACAGGTCCAATTTGCCGGAACGGCCCGAAGGGTGCTTCGCACAAATTGGACCCGTCCTGGGGTGTTCAGTTTGTAGCTGTTA
>CAZUAM010000662.1:0-3957 GCA_964618095.1 uncultured Planctomycetaceae bacterium
GGCAGACAAGCTGCCGCTGGCACCCCGATCATTGGCAAGGCAGGGCTCAATAGAGGAGTCGTTCAGTGGCGTCCGTTTCGCTGGTTTACACCGCGACGCGTTGCGTCCCGGCTATCGTCGGTCACTTCAGGTGCGACAGACCGGTAGGGCCCGGGACGATCTCCAGCGGTCTTCCAGGCGGTCAAACCACCTGGCCAGCCGGCCGGTCCTCAGACATCCCGTGGCCACGATGACCCCCACCGCCGCGCCGCAGAGGACGTCGCTGAGGTAATGTGCCTGGGCCTCAATTCGGTGGCCGGCAATCAGCACAGCGATCGCGGGAAACAGCCATCGGCCGGCGGGATAGAGCCAGATCAGTGCCGCCGCCAATCCGGCGGCCGTGGCAACGTGGCCCGAGGGGAAACTCTGGAACCTGCCGTCGGTGTTGAACACCGGAAGCCATCCGCCGACGGCCGTCCAGGTGCCGCCGTCAAGCAGCGGAAACCATCCCTCGAAGGTCGCCCACACGCCGCCTTGGAAATCGAAATTGCGGGGTCTCACGCGGACGACCAACAGCTTGACCGTGTTGGCTGCCAGGCCCGCCCCCAACGAGCAGACCAGAATCCGCGGCAGTGCCCAACGTCGCCCCGGGTCCAACTGATGGATCGCCAGTACGATCACCAGCACGCCGAGCCCGTCCCCGAACGGTTCGCAGGTCTGGAGGAGGTTTTGCAACTCGCTCGGGAAATCGCAAGTACGGCGCCACTGCGCCAACGGGCAGTCGACGGCCAGCGCAGCCGCTGCTGCTATCAGAAGCGCCAGCGACAAGAAAGCTGTCCACCACCGCTGCCAAAATGAGGCCGGCGGCTGGGCCAGGGTGTCTTCGGTTGGGCAAACGGCCGCGTTGGCGGGCTGGTCGCTTTTGTCCTGGCGCATGGCCGCTCGCGGTGTTTTCTATATTGCCTTGTTTGCCTGAGCTGCCGGCTGGGCTTCACGATTCTTTCGGCCTCTGCTGCGGTCACCTGCTGGCGGTTCCACGGCTGGGGCCGAAATGCTGCGCTGGTCGAGGGCCGAGAAACTGCTATTGGGGCAACCAGACGGATGCCGTAGACTCCGGCACCATTGCCTGAGAGACTGGCCCCCCCCCCTGCGTCCACCGTTGTTATCGGTTCTCGGCCAGCGGGTGTTTATTCCTTCGACATAAGAATAAGTGATTCGTGCGCCAGCACTTGCGCCATCAGCTATGGATCGTTACGGCGGCTGCGGTGGTCTTGTTCACCAACCTCGGGGCGGTGGCACTCTGGGACGAGGATGAGCCCCTGTATGCCTCCTGCGCCCGGGAGATGCTCCAGCGGGGCGACTGGGTCGTCCCCACCTTCAACGGCGAGGTCTTCCCCGAGAAGCCGCCGCTGATGTTCTGGCTGATGATGGGCAGTTTCCAACTATTCGGCGTGACCGAATTCGCTGCCCGATTCTCCTCGGCGGCCCTGGGCGTGGGAACCGCCCTGCTGACCTATCACCTGGGCAGACTCTTGTTTCGCGCCGAGGTAGGATTGTGGGCGGGGCTGATCGTGGTCACGTCGATCATCTTCACCGTCTCGGCCCGGGCAGCCACCATTGATTCGGCCCTGGTGTTCTTCACCACCGCGGCGATCCTCTGTCTTGTGGCCGGCGGGCTGGCTAGTCCGAGAAAAGGGGACAGGCACGTTTTGCCGGAACGGCCCGCGACCAACCTTCGGTCGGTGCCCGGCTGCGCACAAAAGGTGCCTGTCCCCTTTTCTCCCAACTCATGGCCCGTCTTCGTCTTGTTCTACGTTTGCCTGGGGCTGGCGGTGCTGGCCAAAGGGCCGATCGGACTGCTGCTGCCGGTGGCAATGATCGGGCTGTTCCTGCTGATCGTCAACCACGCTGAGCAAGCCGACGCCACGCAGCCGATCAAGTCGGGCGCCTCCTGGGCAAGAAGGCTGATCGGTCTGATAGGGATCCTTGATCCGCGTAGCGTGCTGCGGGTTGCCTGGCAGATGCGGCCGTTGACGGCGGTCCTGGCGCTCGGCGCGGTCGCCTTGCCGTGGTACGTGTTGGTCAGTATGCGGACCGACGGGGCCTGGCTGGCGGAGTTCCTCGGCGAACAGAATTTCGGCCGGGCCCTGAAACCGCTGCAAGGCCACAGCGGTCCCTTCTACTACTACCTCCCCGCGATAGCAATCGGATTCTTTCCCTGGTCGGTCTTCCTGGGGCCCAGCCTGGTCGAATCGATCCGCCGGATCCGGCGGCGTCACGCGGCGAGAATGGAGACCATCTTCGTGGCATGTTGGCTGGTGGTGTTTGTCGGGTTCTGGTCGATCCCCAGCACCAAGCTGCCGCATTACGTGCTGACCGCCTATCCGGCCCTGGCGCTGCTGACCGCAGTGTTCGTCGACGCCTGGATTACCGATCCGGCTCGCTTCAGCCGCGGGTGGCTGCGCAGCGCGACAATCACGCTGATCGTGGTGGGGGTCGCCATGCTGGTGGCGCTGCCCGTCGTGGCCTACGTCTTCCTGCCCGGAGAATGGATCCTGGGCCTGGTGGGAGTGGTCCTGGTAGCGGGCGGTGCCTTGAGCCTCTTCTTTTCGGAGCGCGGCCTGCGAGTTCAGGCCATGGCCACGCTTGCCGTGACGGCGGTCGTCTTCCTGACGGCGATGTTCGGGTTTGCCGCGTTGCGTGTGGATCGCTACCAGAACGCGCCGGTGCTGATGGCGGAAATCCGCAAGGCCAGTCCCGGGCGGCCACAGTTGGCCGGTTATCGCTTCTTCAGGGAGAGCCTCGTGTTCTACGCCGGAGAGCCGGTTCCGCGCTACGAGGACGCCGGCCGTTTGCAGGAGTTCCTCAACCAGGCAGAACACCCGTACGTGGTAACCACCGACGAACACGAAGCAGAAGTCCGGCAGCATTTTCCGGGTGAGTTGTTCGTGCTGATTCGCCGGCCGCGGTTCCTCCGCTCCGGCGAAGTGGTCGTTCTGGCTCGGCGGATTGACCACGACGTGCCGCAGATCGCAGCCCAGCCGGGAGCAAGTGCCAAACGATAAACAGGAAAAAACTTCCTTTGTAGTTTCTGGGGCGGCGGCGCGGGTATTTCGAAAACGAGACGTTCTCCGATGGACCATTGCACGGTAGTTGTTCCCTGCTACAACGAGGCCGCGCGGCTGGACACGGGGGCCTTCCAGGAATTCGTGGCCCGGGGCCACCCCCAGCGATTCCTGTTCGTCAACGACGGCAGCACCGACGATACGGCAGCCGTGCTCGAAACCCTGCGGCGTTGGAATCCCGACCGGTTCGGCGTGTGCCATCTGCCGCGCAACATGGGCAAGGCGGAAGCAGTCCGTCAAGGAGTGCTTCGCGCACTTCGCAGCCCTCTCGATGCGGTCGGTTTCTGGGACGCCGATTTGGCTACCCCGCTGGAAGCGATCCCCCAGTTCTGCAAGCTGCTTGGGCGAAACCCGCGGCTGCAAATGGTAATCGGTGCCCGAGTGAAACTGCTGGGCAGGACGATCGAACGCCGCATCGTTCGGCACTACCTGGGACGCCTGTTTGCCACGGCCGCGTCCGTGGTTCTGAGGCTGCCCGTTTACGACACGCAATGCGGCGCCAAGCTGTTTCGCGTCTCTCCCGAAATCCACGCCGTGTTCGGGCAACCTTTCTGCACGAACTGGGTCTTCGACGTTGAACTGTTGGCGAGATTCGTCCGCGGGCGTAGGGCCGGCGGTCTGGAGGCGGCGGAAGAAGCTATCTACGAGTTGCCGCTCAGCCAGTGGCGCGACGTGGCGGGCTCGAAGGTGAAAGCCCGCGATTTCTTCAAGAGCTTCTTCGAGTTGGCCCAGATCTACTGGGTCTATCTTCGTCCCCGCACAGCAGCAACAACACCAGCTTCCCTCCGGCCCACGGATGACGCCGCGACGGAGCGCCCCGACGATTCGAGCCGCAGGGATCGTGCCGCCTGAG
>CAZUAM010000663.1:0-3922 GCA_964618095.1 uncultured Planctomycetaceae bacterium
TTCCAGGTTGTCGGTCAAGGAACGTAGTAATCCACTTGTGGTACTTCTTTCCTTCCTCCGTCCTGGCATTGTACGACGTGAATACCATCATCCCGTCGTAAGAGAAATCGGTCACCTTGAGTATCTTTGCTGCCTCGCGAACCAAGGCGTTCGGTAGCTCGACCCAGTCAATCTTGAAACGAACGTCGTTAAGCCCGTCCTGTTGGGCGACTCGTTCGTTGATCGTCAGCTGAAGATTCCAGAAGTCAGCGAAAACGCGGAACCGCAAACGACCGCTCGCGGAACTGACTGCTGGTGTTGAGCCACTCGTCATCGGATACCTTTCAGGACGAAGCTTTAACCTCAAGAAAGAGTTCAGGGGGCCCGCAGTTTCCCGCGGGCCCCCTGGGGCTGTAACTATCGGCGGTAACCGCGGGCATTTCAACCTTTGGACCCGCCGATGGACTATAATCTACTGTTATTCTACTTCCTCGGAGCCAGAACGCAAGGTTCTGCATAGTTTCTACGTTTACGAGGCCAAATAGCCCGCCCTGTCGGCATCTTCATCGGTATACTCCGAGATGCCAATGCATCTCGGAGTATACTGATAGGCTGCCCCAAAGTCAATAGGGGAAACCACTTAACGTGGTCCGCGATCTGGGCTCAACTACTGTAGCGCCCCTCCTGTATTCCGCCTCCCATGCGCCGATTTCACTGCAAATCAGGAAGATCAAGCCCCCTCCTTGGGTGGTCTAGTCCGTCCAAGACAATGCCGCCGGCGCGAACTGGGCAGCCTAGCGATGACCCAAGACCTACGCCACTCGCCGGAGATCCTCGGCGGCGAACGTCAGGATGCGTTTGTCAGGTTGTGGCAACGCTGTCCAGCCGCAGGCTGCCCCCAGCACGGTTTTCTGGGGGGCTGGCTCCGCTCGACCCCAGCGACTTCAAGCACGGAGTTGCCGGGGAGAAAACCTGCCAGACACCGCGGCGGCGCCGCCGCTACCCCCAACGGCAAATCTGCTATATTGGGAAAACTGTCCTGCGGGCAATCCCATCTCCTGGCAGACGGAGTCGAAGCGATGTTGTGCCAACCGCAAGTCAAGTCTCGCTGTGGCGACCGGCGAAATCGTGTGCGGCAGGTTCTGCTGGGCCTCGGTGCGGTCCTTGTGGCCATCCTGGTGCCGAGCCACCCCTCGCCGGCCGAACCCCCGGCCGGCGAGGGCGGGCGTCCGAATATCTTGCTGATCATCACCGATCAGCAGCACGCGGGCATGATGAGCTGTACCGGAAACAAGTACCTGAAGACGCCGGCCATGGACGGCCTGGCCGCGGCGGGTGCCCGGTTCGAGATGGCCTATGCCGCCAACCCCGTGTGCGTTCCCTCCCGGGTGAGCATGATGACCGGGCAGATGCCGAGCCATTTCGGCATGCGCTCCAACGCCGAGGGGCGCAACCAGGCCCCGCCGGCCGCGCTGAAGAAAGCGATGGGCTGGATCTTCCGCAACGCCGGGTACGAGACCGTCTACGGCGGAAAAACCCACTGGCTGCGGGGCATGACGCCCAAGTCGATCGGGTTCGACAACCTCACCGGCAACGAGCGGGAGGGCCTGGCCGAGGCCTGTGCCCAATACCTAAAACAGCAGCACGACAAACCGTTTCTGCTGGTCGCCTCGTTCATCAATCCTCACGACATCTGCTACATGGCGATCGACGATTACACCCGGTCGAAGGGCAAAGCGGTGATGTTCCCCAAGAGCCGTGTGGAGCGAAAGCGACTGGCCGCCGCGCTCAGGCTGCCGGAAGGCGTCTCCCGCAACGAGTTCTTCGATCGCCTCTGCCCTCCGCTTCCGGAGAACTTTGAGGTCCCGGCGCTGGAGCCCCAGTGCATCAGCGAGCAGTACGTCCGCGCACGGACGTTCCGCCACTACGCGCGAACGGAGTGGCCGGCCCGGCGGTGGCGGCTGCATCGCTGGGCCTATTGCCGGTTGACCGAAATGGTCGATGCCCACGTTGCCAAGGTGCTCGACGCGCTTCGCCGCGCCGGGCTGGAAGAAAAGACGGTCGTGGTCTTCACCAGCGACCACGGCGACCTGGACGCCGCCCATCGGCTGGAGCACAAGTCGATCCTCTACGAGGAGGCCGCCCGGGTGCCCTTGATCGTCCGTTCCCCCGCAGCGGCGAAGCCGGGCCTGGTCGACACCCGCCACCCGGTATCCGTGGGGCTGGACCTGATTCCCACCCTCTGCAACTACGCGGGGATCGACCCGCCGCCGGGTCTTCGCGGACGGAGCGTCCGGCCCTTGGCCGAGGGCCGCGAGGTCCTCTGGCGCAGCGAGGTAGTCGTGGAGAGCAAGGCCGGCCGGATGGTGCGGACCGGGCGGTTCAAGTACGTCGTCTACGCCAGCGGAAACCACCGGGAACAGCTCATCGACCTGGAGAGCGATCCGGGTGAGATGGTGAACCTGGCGGAGAATCCGAAGTACCGGAACGTGCTGGAGAACCACCGCCGGCGACTCCGCGGCTGGGTCGAGCAGACGGGCGACAAGATCGCCCAACCGTATGTTCTCAGGTGAGCGTATTCGTTCATGCCGAAGGCAGAAAGACGATGTCCGAACTCCGTTTGCAGAGCCGCCCCCATCGGCGGCCGGCAACCGCGACCACGCGTCGCCGCTTTCCTTGGCAACGTGCAGTGGCAGGTGCCACGCTGGCGGTGCTGATGGTCGTTTGGCAACCGCGGGGGAGCGCAGAGGCGGCCACGGGAGGCGGGCTGGCCGAGCGCCCGCGGAAACCGGCCGCCAACGTGCTCTGCGACCAATAGCGTCGGCAACCGGCCGGCGCGGTACGCTCGGATCTGCGCAAGTGGCTCCAGTCGGCCAACGACCGCAGCAGCGGGCCGTGGCGGACGATTCAAAGCCGCCCCGGCCTGCCGGCGTATACCTCCAGCATCCACAAACAGGTCGCGGGGAATTCGACTGCTGGTTAGTTCTACAGCGCAAGGTTCAACGGCCACGTGCGGAGTGGTCAGTTATCAGTGGTCAGCCCTCGGGGTTGACTGTTTTGATCCGAGCAACCGCAGGTTCCGTCGTGTTTCCGCAGTTGTTCGCCTACCGCCGGCTGCTTTCCGCCATGAGAAACTCAAGACTGACAGGCCAAGTGTCAGCATTTGTCGACCACCCAGGTGTCAGCAATTCCCGACCACCCGGGCGTTTGGTATAACGCTGTGAAAACGTTTTGGGCCCGTTGGCTCCGCACAACCCAGCGCAGTAGTACGATAAGGGCTGGCATCGACAAAGCCGTCATCGACCAGGGGCGGGTGGCATGCAACGCATTGCCGGATGATACCGCTGCCACCCTCTGAGCCTGCGCGCTGCGTGAGGTGGCCCTGGTTGTCTAGACCACGGTTTGCGTTTTCTTAGATGGAGGGGCTGGCGGCCCGCGATGGCGTCATTGATTGCCTCTATGGTTTCAGGCCACAAGGGACAAGGAGGCGGGATACTCGTTTTGGGTCGAGGATAGTCGCCCCCTGCGTTTTTCAGGTCAAGGGACTCCATCGGCAAGGTCGCCAGTCGGTATTGCCGAAACCGCAGTTAATGGGAGACTGTAGCATCATTACAGGGGATCCCGATTGGCCAGTCGATTGCGAAGACGCCGTTTCGCGGTATTTCGGCACCGCGAAAGGAACCGTCCCTTTCGCGGTGGCAACTGCTTGCGGATAGGAGCGACTTCTCCGGACAATTCCGAGCCGCAAGGACCGACGTTGATCGCGACCCCCTGCAATGATGCTACAGACTCGTTTTTTTTGCGCCCACGCAGTACGCCGGCGCCTTCCTGCTGTTAATACTCCGTCAAACCGGCAGCCTGCGCCCACGTCCCAATGCGAAACAAGGCCTTTGGCTGAAGCAACCGATTGGCAATCAGGATCTCTACCAAGGTTCCCAGAGGC
>CAZUAM010000664.1:0-3919 GCA_964618095.1 uncultured Planctomycetaceae bacterium
TGGGCTCGCTCCGCTCGACCACAGCCACCCGGAATTGATCAAGTTATTCTTTCGCGGATCCTAACGCCGGCTCCGACCGCAACACGCACAGCCCCGTCAGTGATCGCCCCGAATTCGATCTTGCCGCCCCGGTGGGTGTTGAAAGCTGAGCCGCCTGCGCCGTTTGTGACGGTTCTGTGGACAAACGGGCCTCCACGTAACCTTTGGCCGGCGTGCCGCCGGGAAGTCGATCCCCGTAGCACGAAAACCACGTCCCCGGCAAGAAACCCCCCTTGAGGGTCGGCGGATTGCGAGCTATGTATTTTACGGGCCAAGGAGGCCGTTAGGGGCATGCTTCTCGCACACGACGCGTCGGGGCGAGTTCACGGTTTAAGGCCTAGGGCCGGGCCAAAGACGGCCACCCGAAGCCCGGATGTTGGTCATGGGCGTACCCATGAATTGGAAATCCGGCCGAAGCGCCTTCACTTTGATCGAGGTGTTGATCGTCGTGATCCTGATCGCGATCCTGGCTGCCACGATCATTCCCCGGTTCTCCGACAGCACGACCGACGCCAAGACCAGCGCCATGGACTACAACTTGCGGAGCTTGCGCTCCCAGGTCCAGGTCTATAAAGCCGAAAACGGAGACTACCCGACGACTCTCGGTGACCTGACGGCCGTCAGCCCGGCCGGTTACGGCCCCTACATCGACGCGGTGCCGGAGAACCCGTTTACCTTCACCTCGACCGAGAAGGCCGTCAGCAGCGTGCCCACCGGACCGAATGCCACCGGCGAAGGTTGGCTGTATATGAACAGCACCGGCCAGGTCTGGGCCAACTGTGCCGAGGGCTTCGAGTAAACGCCTGCGGCGGCCCGGGCGCTTGCCGGCCCATTCCGGGCGAAAACTCCGCCGCCGGGGCAGAATCCGCGAAAAAACCCACCCCGGGAGGTGCGTGACGCGGCCTTTCTTGCGAAAATCATCCCCAGACGCAGCTTTCGGCGGCGCGATCGATGGTGGCCTCGCGTCTCTGCTGGTAGGGAGCCATGCCTATGAGCGGTGTTGGCCCTACAGATCCCGGGCAATTGCTGCTGCTGGCCAAACGTGGCGACGGCGACGCGTTGGGGCGGCTCCTGGAGATCTACCGCAACTACCTGAAGTTGCTGGCCCGACTCCAGATCGGCCGTCGTCTACAGGGCAAGGTCGATGCCTCGGACATGGTCCAGGAGACCTTCCTCCAGGCCCACCGCGGCCTGGCCGGGTTCCAGGGAGCCACGGAGCCGGAGTTCTTAGGCTGGCTTAGACAGATCCTGGCCTCCAGATTGACCGATCTGATGCGCCGCTTTTGCCAAACCCGCGGTCGCGATGTTCGTCTGGAACGGCAACTAACCGACGAGTTGGATCGGTCCTCGAGAATCGCCCAAGGCTTGGCCCTCTCGGAAAGCACACCCAGCCAGAAAGCAGCGCGGCGCGAGCAGGCCGTGCTGGTCGCCGACGCCCTGGCCGAGTTGCCCGCCGACTACCATGAAGTCGTCATCCTGCGGCACCTGGAAGAACACAGCTTTCCCGAGGTGGCCCGGCAGATGGGCCGATCCCTGGACAGCGTAAAGAACCTCTGGGTCCGCGCGTTGGCCCACCTACACCGCTCGCTGGGAGGAACACTCGATGGCCCAGTCTGAGAACGTCCATCTCGCCGCTCAGTCCGGCCAGAGCAACCGGTCATCCGCCTGCTCGCCGGCGCTGGGCGACCCGAGCGTGGTCTGCCAGATCGAGCAGTATTGCGCGGCACTGGAGGCCGGGCGGAATCCCGATCGCCAGGAACTCATCAGCCGCTACCCCCAGATCGCCGACGAGCTGGCGGCATGTCTCCACGGTCTGGAGGCAGTCCATCAGTTCGGCCCACAGTTCCGCGAGCATGCAGCCGACGCCGCTAGGGACACGGCCCGCTCGGCCGACCTTCCGAAAGTCGGTATGCTGGGCGATTTCCGTATCCTCCGGGAGATCGGCCGCGGCGGAATGGGAGTGGTCTACGAGGCCGAGCAGGTCTCGCTCGGCCGCCGGGTGGCCCTGAAGGTCCTGCCGTTTGCGGCCGTGTTGGATCCGAAGCAGCTCCAGCGGTTTAAGAACGAGGCCCAGGCCGCCACCTCGCTCGACCATCCGAACATCGTCGGCGTCTACTCGGTCGGCTGCGAGCGCGGCGTCCACTACTACGCCATGGAGTACATCGAGGGCCAGACCCTGGCCGAGGTAATCGCCGGGCTCCGCCAGGGGGCCGGGGGTGAGGACCCTCACCTTTGGATCACCGATTTCGGCCTGGTGATAACGCATACTAAGACGAATCTGACCATGACCGGTGACCTCCTGGGCACACTCCGCTACATGAGCCCCCAGCAGGTCCAGGCCAGACACGGCGTCCTGGACCACCGCACCGACGTCTACTCCTTGGGCCTCACCCTCTACGAACTGCTCGCCCTCCAGCCCGCCTTCCCGGGCGCCGACCGCCAAAAACTCATCCGCCAGGCAGCCGAAGACGACCCCCGCCCGCCACGGCGCCTAAACAGCGCGATCCCGAGAGACCTAGAAACGATCATCCTGAAGGCCACCGCCAAGGAGCCGCAGAGCCGTTACGGCACTGCTCAAGGGTTCGCCGACGACCTGCGGCGATTCCTGGAGGACGAGCCCATCCAGGCCCGGCGTGCGTCCCTGGTCGAACGAACAAGGAAATGGTCGCGCCGCCACCGGCCGGTGGTTCGGTTGGCTGCCGTAATGATGATGGTCATGACCATAGGGTATCACTTCCGTATGAAAGCCCAGTCCTTCGATCGTAGCTTGGACTGAACAGTGCTCTCTTACGTCGATGACTTTTCCGCCCAGTGCGACTCTGTAGGGCTGGGAGAGCGTGCGGATAGGGACGCCTTCCAGGAGCCACCTTGAAACATAAGTGTGCATCGAGCCGGTATCAAACAGCGCCCTGGCCTTCTTGCCTTCAATTTCTATCTCTTTTGCGATCCTCATCTTGACCTCCATTTTCGACGCTCAATCCGGCGCGCCATGCCGCGCGAGCCACCGATGGGACACCGCCCACGCGTGTCCATCGCTTCAGATTGGATTCCCGGCCCTGTCTTTCATCCCCTTCCACCCAGAGTAACCATACTCTGTGGAGAGCTTGCTCTTTATGTCGTCCAGTGCAGCAAGTAGGGGCGGAAGTTGCTTCCTATACACTTTTTGCGCCTGGTGCCCGGAACCATGCACGAGGTCGTTCCGATAATCGGCTGCGTCTTTGAGCACACCCCAGTTGGCGTTGCCTATGACAACCTCGAGAGAGCGTCCTTTAATATCGTATTTATTCCAGGTTTTCTTAACGGCCCAAATGCCCTTGAGTTTCTTCACTGTTTCAAACGCGTCACCCGCAGTTCGCCCCTTCCAAATCACGAGTTGAACAAGCGTACGCCTGATGATCTTCTCGGTGAAGAAGACAGCGAGCACATATGCTTCAGCAGGGGTCGACCACTCCTGGATCTCATCCAAACGCGCACGGGCGCGCTTGTACCGCCACTTGACCGGTATCATTGTCACCTCGGCTGTTAGCCAACGGACGGGGGTGGTCCCGGCAACGTGTTCTCGGCGTGCTTCACGCACACGAGGTTTGCGGGGTAGCACTCGCATACGTCTGGGCGATTCGCCGCCGAGAGAGGCAAGCTGTCTGCGCGGTCGGCTTGGAAGGGCTCCGCGCGCTGTCCACCAAGCTATGCTGTAAGCTGACGCACGTCCACATCTGCCATTCCGCACGCCTTGAAGGCCTTCTTAAGGACCTCAAGTCCTACCACGTAGCCAATAGGACGGACGCCGTCAGCATAGAACTCGTTGCTAAACGTAAACCCCTCGTCACGTCGTTTTTGGACAATTCTTATCGAGTTCGGGACCTCTTCATAGTTTTCGCTG
>CAZUAM010000665.1:0-3915 GCA_964618095.1 uncultured Planctomycetaceae bacterium
TTGCGGGCTGGGGCAGGCGTGACTGGTCGGCACGGGTCTTGGCGGTTTTCTTGGCTGGGGTTTTCTTGGCCGGGGGGAGCACCAGGGCGGCGACGTGGTGGTCGTGCCGGTCGCCGCCGAACTGCAACGCCGCGGCAAACAGCTCCGCGTCCCAGTTTGCGGCCGGGCGGTGGGAGAAGACGTGGCTGCCGTCGTGGCGCGTCAGGCGCAGCGCATGGCGGAGGAGCCACTGGTATTGATGGCCTGCCGCCTTGGTCCAGCAGCCGCCTTTGAGCTTGCCGCCCATGGCGCGGCAGCGGGTCCAAGATGCCAGCAGGGAACGCAACAGTCCCAGGTGCTTGCCGTGCGGCATTCCTTGGCCGTCGAGCAAGTCTACCAGCCCAGAAGAGAGGGCGCGCCGGGCCGCGGATTTCAGCTTCCGACAGGGGGCGATCTCGGGCAGCAAGTATGCCAAGGTCAAGGCCAACTCGCCGGCCAGCAGTTGATGGACCAGGGGATCTTCATCCAGCTCGATTTCCCGGGCGTCGGCCGCGGCAGCCAGCAGATGGTCTAGCAGGGCCCACCATACTTCCGGCGCGAGTACGGCGGCCAAGCGGACAATCGCCCGGCAACGGGTCAGCGCCTCCAGGGCGTAGGCGGGGTGGGCCGCCGCACCGGCCGACTCGCCGAGCCAGGAAAGCAGGTCCCTTTCGAGGGACGGATCGGCCGGCCGACGGTCGGGGAGGAGTTTCCGGGCGTGATCCGGGCAGAGCGGCGTGGTTTGCGGATCGAGGCCTTCGGGCAGGGCCCAGCGCAAGGCCCCCCTATCGGCGGGGAGGAGTTTGGCCGGGTGGGCCGGGCGTTTTCTGGTGGCCAGATAGGTCTTCCAGGCGTGCCAGCCGTCCGAGTGGTTGCCGGAGGAGAAGGCCCGCCGGACCGTCTGCGGTGCCGATTTGTGCCAGAGAGTCCGGGTGGACCCGTTGAGGATACGGGCATCGGCCGGGAATAAGGTGGTGTTTTCGGACGAAGAGATTGGGAGGGCCATCTCAGCCTGCTTGATGGGGTAGAATCAATTGGGTTCGAGCCCCGGATTCGACCGGATTTCGGCTTGAAGGACCGGCGGCAAGCGGGTTATCTTAAGGGCTCTGAAGATACAACTTGGCATTTTATTTGGCTGGTTCCCAAGCTGGAGCCTGGGAACTAGATGTTCGTTTCGTAAGTCCTTGTGCAGTCCGCGACGGGGCGTTTAGCAGCCGCCGGTACGGCGGCTAGCGGTCGGTGCCGCTATCGGCGTTCTGGCCGACGTGCCGTCGGCCGCTAAACACTGCGCATGAACTTACGAAACGAACATCTAGGGGGCCGTTTTCCCATATTTGCATGTAGAGGTCAATCGCCATGGAACAGTCGACCGTTTTGAGGCAATTGGTTTGGATCACTGGAATGCTGGCGGCCGGGGTGATTCTTGGCGGATGCAAGGATCGCGGGCCTCAGTCGGCCGGAGAAACGATCCCCGAGATCGTTTCCCGCCACGCGGAACGCGAACCGGAGCGGGTGGCCGAACCCGAGCCCGAACCCGAACCGACGCCGGAAGCCCAACCGGGCCAGCCGCAAACCGAACCGGAGGGGGCCCCCGAATCGGAAGCCGAATCCGCGCCTGAACCTGAACCGGAGCCCGAATCGCAGCCGGCGGTCGAACCCGAACCTGAGCCCGAGCCTGGGCCCGAACCGAAGCCGGAACCCGAACCGGGCGAGCCGGAGCCCCAACCGGCGCCCCCGGATGCCCGCAAACCACTTGATCTGGGACCGCCGTTGGTCAAGGACGCCAAGAGCCTGATACCACTCGACAAGACCCGGCCGGTCTGGGTCGACAAGGCGGCCAAGCGGGTGGTCATCGTGGGGCAGATCTGCCAGCGGGAGGCGCCGTTGGAGCTGTTCGCCTGTCTGCGAGGGACCAAGGAGCACGAGGCCGTCGTGTCGGTCGACGTCCAGGCGGTTACGGTCCACGCCGGGCTGTTGGCCATGGGGGCCAAGCAGGGCAGTCCCGCCAGGTGGGATCCGAAGTATGTCCCTGCCACGGGCACGGAGATCGAAGTGACGGTGGCGTGGAAAGACAAAGCGGGCAAGCGGCAGACCGCCCGGGCGCAGGACTGGATCCTCGACACCCAGACCAAGAAGGCGATGGCGCACCCGTGGGTGTTTGCGGGCAGCCGGTTCTGGAAGGACGAGGAGACGGGCAAGAAGTACTACGAGGCCGAGGGCGGCGATTTCATTTGTGTCTCGAATTTTCCCAGCGCCATGCTCGACCTGCCGATCGAAAGCAGCCAGGCCAACGAGGCGCTGTTGTTTCGAGCCTTCACGGAGCGGATCCCGCCGCTGGGCACGCCGGTGACGCTTTTGCTGACGCCCAAGCTGGAGAAGAAGAAAGAGGAAGCGCAGAAAGAGACCAAGGCAAGTGCGGAGAAGAAGGCGGAATAGGAGTGGGGTAGACCGCTCGGACTTCAGGCCCATGCCGGCCGGATACGCGCTGGTCAGGCCAGCAGGCGGTGGACGCTATCGATCAGCCGGTCCATGGCGAAGGGCTTGCGGATGTAATCGTCAACGCCCAGCATCTCGGCATAGGCCTTGTGGCGGCTGCCTTCGTTGGCGGTGATCATGATCACGCGGGTGGGCACGCGGCGGTTTCGGCGGAGCCATTCGAGGACCAGGAAGCCGCTCCGCTTGGGCATCATCATGTCGAGGATCACCAGGTCGGGATCCTCGCGTTCGACCATCGCCAGGCCCTGGTTCCCGTCCTTGGCCACGATGGTCTGATAGCCGTTTGCCACCAGGGCAGCCCGCATCGACTCGACGATCTCGGGATCGTCGTCGACCAGCAGGATTCGCCTGCGGTCGTTGGTGGTCTGTTCGTCTTCGGTCTTTTCGTCGGCCATGGCGTATCTACCTTCCGGACGGGGAGCAACCCCAGGAAACGTTTGACGGTCCGGGGGCGCGTCGAAAGCGGTGCCAACCACTTATTGATAGCCGAAACGGCCCAGGTTTGCAAGGGAGGGCCCCGCGAAATCTCGGACCGCCTCGACTGAGCACCCCTCAAAGAGGGGCGAGAATCGGGAAAAGGGGAACATTTTGCCTTGTGGCCCCAGGGCGATCTGTCCGGTACGTCTTGCAGGCGAGCGAAAAGTAGAATGTCCCTGTTTCTTAGGCATCGACGAGGGTGCCGCTGCGGAGCAGGATGGTGCGCTGGGCGCAGCAGGCGGCCCTTTCCTGGTGGGTGACCAGCAACACCGTGCCGCCGGCCCGGTGGAAATCGGCCAACAGCTCGAGCACGGCGGCGGCACTGTCGGGATCGAGGTTTCCGGTGGGCTCGTCGGCCAGGATCAGTTGTGGCTGGTTGATCAGCGCGCGGGCGATGGCCGCCCGCTGCCGCTCGCCGGCGCTGATCTCGGCGGGGCGGTGTCGGAGCCGGTGAGCGAGTTGGAATTTTTCGAGCAGTTCAGCCGCCCGGCCCTGTGCGGCCGACGCCCGGCCCTTGGGCGCGGCGGCGGCGACGTTTTCCAGGACGGTCAAGTAGGGCAGGAGATGGAACAACTGGAAGACGAACCCGATTTTCTGGGCCCGAAACCGTGCCCGGGCAGCCGCCGAGAGTGCCGGCAGCTCGTTGCCCGCTACTGCCACGCGTCCCGAGGTCGGCATGCCGAGGCCTCCGGCGATCATCAACAGGGTAGATTTGCCGCAGCCGCTGGGTCCCCGGACGGCGACGAACTCGCCCCGCTGGATCTCCATGGTCACCTTCGAGAGTGCGTGCACGGGCCCGTCGGCGGTGTGGTAGATCTTGGTGACGTCCTGGAAGCGGATCATGGGTGGGGGAGAGGGGTTGGGGATTTGGGGTTGGGGATTTGGGATTTGGGATTTGGGATTTGGGATTTGGGATTTGGGATT
>CAZUAM010000666.1:0-3898 GCA_964618095.1 uncultured Planctomycetaceae bacterium
GGTATCCAGTTGACGATCAGAGCCTTTGCCCTGCCGTTCCACAAAGGGCTGTCGATCTTGTAGGCCTTGGTATCTACCGGATCAAGGTGGGTCGCGGGCGGCGGCCCAATCACTTTCACCGCCAAGGTCGAAGAGGCACTCAGCGGACCTTTGCCCGCCGTCAGTTTGAGGACGTAATCGCCTGCCTCGGAGAACGTTGCCGTCGTAGCAGACGCGCCGGCGTCCGCAAAAGCGACCGAGCCGGGCCCCGACGCCTTGCTCCAGGTCACTTCCGTCGAGGCGCCACCTTTCTCGCTCAGCGTCCTCAACTCTCCGGCCAGGTAAGTCTTCCCTCCCACCACCACCACGCGATCGACACCCGCCGCGAGCAAAGGCGGAAAGTCCGGCGACTTGCCCGAGTCGTATACTCTCCACTCCAGAACGCCGGTAGAGTTAGTGCCGTCGCCGTCGATCTCCAGCCGGAGCTTGGACGTGTGGACTTCGTCAAAGGTGGTCGTGTTGTACTGACTCTCCAAAACGCCCAGACCCGACGGCTTGCTCACCGGGGTAAGACCCTGGCCGTCCCAGTAGAGCAGCCGACAGGCTTTCGGCAGCCGGACACCGCGGCGATCATCCCACCAGTAGACGTCGATCTTTCGGGTGCTGATGGGCTGACTCCAGTCGTACTGCACCCATTGCGTTCCCCGCGTGGGCCAGTTGCCGTACGAACCGCGGCGGCGATCACGTGAGCTCTGCGGTGCATGACCGTCATGGAGCGCCTTCAGCGTCGTATCTCCCGATACGTGAGAGCTGGACGGTTCCGCAACGACTGCGAGATTCACACCCGAATCAGACGCGGTAGTGCTTCCCGCCGCAGTAGAAGTAGACGCACCAACCGCGTTCTGCCCGGCAAATGCCGTGCAGAAAGATACCATACCGGCGGTGATCCAGAGTGGCGGCATGAACCGCCATGGAAGCTTCGTTTTCATCGGAAAGTCTCCCGTAGAGTTGTATCGGGTCGTTCGCGATCACGAACGACGTCCCCGGCAAGGCGCCATGAAGACATTATATCCTGCCCGCCGGCAATTGCGACAGCCGCGTTCGCAGCCGCGGAAAATGAGCACCCGGAAGTGCGATCTTCGGGGGGGCACGGGGTGCATGTGCATGGGGTCCATGGGGTCAGAGCGCCGCGAGTCGTTAGGGGAGTTCTCGGGGGAGTCGTGCACCGGTTTCCTGGACCGTCTGGTTTCTTTGCACAATGCGGATTCCGTGGTTATCACTGACTGGGGTTAGAGCGTCAATAGCAGAGTTCTCGCGCGAGGATCGTGGCGGTTCTTTTCCAAGCCGGCGTTGCCACTCTACACCCTCGATACGCCGTAGTGGACGCCGCTGTAGCCGGGATATCCCAGCAGGTTGGCAATCCCGGTGGCGGCGCACGCGAAGGGGGACAGTCCCATTCTGGCGGCAAGAAAGCCAACCTTGCGCTACACAACCGGGGGGCGGTGTGCTATGATCTCCTGCGCCGTTAGGTAGGGATTGGCTCTCGGCTGACGCAAAATGGGAGAATCGGGAATCCCAGATCATAGGAAGCGAGTTATGTACGTCACGTTATCCGGCCGGTTCGGCGCGTGGGCGCTGGCAACCGTTCTTGTTCTTGGGAGTTTCACCCCGGCCGCTGCGGCGACTGCGGAGGAGCAGGTCCTCTGGCAGGACGGGAAGGCCCGGGCGGCGCTGGTTGCCGGAAAGATCTCCGGGCCGATGGCCGACGTGGTGGACCGGACGCTCAACGGGTATCTCCGCGCGCAGCTCGGGTGGACGCTTCCGCGTGGCCGGCGGGCCGACCGACCGGGACTGTACGTGGTGGTGGGCCGCAAGGCCGACCATCCGGTTCTTGCCGAGTTGGCCCGGGAAGGCCTGGATCTAAGCACCGACGGCCTCGGCGAGGAGGGATTTCGGATTCAAACGCACCGCTCGGCGGACCGCCGCTTCGTGATCGTCACGGCGGCAACGCCGGCGGGCCTGAAATACGGCTGCCAGGAGCTGGTGTTCTTCCACGTTGCGGCGACCGCCTCCCGTGCGGCCGTCGATTGGCCGTTGAACCTCAAACGCAAACCGCAGTTCGCCTACCGGGGAATCTACATGCTGCCCTGCTGGGCACAACACGATTCGATCGAGTCGTGGCGGCGGGTGCTGAAGTTTAACTCCCAGATTACCGTCAACCGAAACTGGTTCTGGCTGGCCGGGTTCCCGCTGCTTGCGGAGTACGGCGGCGAGTATGCCGGTACGGACCTGGCCCGGGCCGAGAACGTCAGGAGTCTCGTCGCACTCTGCCGCGCCGAGGGGATGAAATTCTACATCGGCGGCGGCTGGTATACCTGGCATCACGCCAAGATCGCCGGCGGGTCGATCGATCGGGGCGTGCAATACTACCTCGACATGGTCAAGCTGCTGCCCGGTGCCGAAGGGATCTATCTGGAACCGGCCGGAGAGGGCCGCGGGGCCGATCCGAAGACCTGGCAAGAGCGTACCCGGGCGTTGCGGCGCATGGCGGGGGAAATCCGCCGCGACCGCCCCGACTTCGAGTTCGCCCTGGCGATCGGCCGGTTCAACGATCCGCGCTACCGCCAGGCAATGCACGCAGTGGACGCGAAGCGGACCTACTGGTGGTGGTGTTGGGGAGATCCGATCCGCGACGGCGCCACGGCCGAGCATCCGCTCGTGTTGCGTTGGCACACCACGGTGCAGATGAGCCGGTATCACGGGTCCACGCGGCCTCCCCAGCCCGGCGAGGCGGCCTTGACCGGCTTCGCCACCAGCTACGATCCGGGCATGGGGTACGGGAACCGATGGAACGGACGGGGCTACGGCATCGGCTCGGGGGTGGATCATCCCCGGGAGTTCCATCCCCACACGATCCCCTATTTCGCCCACCAATACCGATTCCGCGAGCGGGCTTGGGACGTGCAGATCAGCGAGGAGCGGTTCGCCGCCCGGCTGGCCCGCCGGCTGTTCGACGCCGATGTGCCGGCCCAGGCAATCGAACACTACTTGACCCTGTGCAGGCTGTGCGCCACCCCCGAGAAGGCCAGCGAAACGGCCCTGGCCCCCGTCGCCGCTTTCGCAGGCGCCCACGCCCGGCGTGGAACTCCCCGGAATCGCGACACCCTGCTGCGGATGCAAGAGGCGATCGAGGGCTTTCGGAAACTCCAGCGGCAGAAGTAGCTTCTTGATGCCCGGAAAGGCAATGCGACATGCCGCTTAGCGGCCGACGGTACGTCGGCCAGGAGAAACACCCCCGTCGCCGTGCCGGCCACGGCTAAACAATGTGACATTGGCTTCCTCAGGGTCAATAGCTCGGGATCAAGTTCATGCAAGTCCGGGGTCTGACCGAGGTTCAAGCCTTGAACCATCTCAATCCCCGGCCGCTACGCCGGCCATCTCCCCTACAACATGCCATGGTTCCGCCCCACGAGCACGTTCACCCGCCTAAACCGCGAGTTCCTCGAACCGGCACCCTAAACACCACCAGCAGCAGGAGAATACCGATGGCACGCAGATCCATTCTCTGGGTTTGGGCTCTCGCCGTCCTGGCGGGAATCTGTCGGCAAGCCGCCGCGGCAGAAGAGTTGGCCATCGAGCTGTCCGCCCCGGGGGCCGCCGGGCAATGGGCCTTCCTGGAAAAGACGGCGTCGATCCGGGACGGCGAGCTGGTGCTCGATGGCCGCCAACAGATGTCGCGGGCCTTCTTCACGCCGCTTCAGTGGGAGGACGTGACGCTGCGGGCGAAGTTCCTCGTCGAGCCGGCCGAGCGGGGCGTGCTGGCCTGCGGCTTCGTGGTCCGGGCGGAGGATGCACGGACCTATTATTATGTGCATTTCGATCGTGGCCAGGCGATCCTCGTACGATCCGATCACAACGG
>CAZUAM010000667.1:0-3891 GCA_964618095.1 uncultured Planctomycetaceae bacterium
AACAGGGAATACAAAGCAAACCTAACTGAGGAGGCCATATTATGTCTACTCGACATGCTCACGAGGAGACCAGAGAGAGAATCTTGGAGGCTGTTTGGGGAGCTCCGGACCAGCGGATCCGCCCTATCAACCTGGAAAAAAAGCTGGAACACGAACACGGTCTCGCCCTCTCCGCGATCAAGGACGTGCTAAAGGAGCTGGTTGACGAGGGTGAGCTTGTATTCACGTATCGCGATCCGTGCAGCTATGTGGAAATCCCCGTCGAGGAGAGCCACCATGCGGCGCGTCCGATGAAAGTCATCCCAAACAAAAGCGGAGAGTATTTTATTTGCGACGATGACGTGGATCCGTCCGGGGATCTGCTCGAACAGGGCTGCTGGCGATGCGGGGACCTCGCCTTTACGCCAAGCGGCTGAAAAGCGAAGGATGGCTACTTGAGAAGAACCGTCCGAGGCCGAGAGGTCACGGCAATAGTGTCGCGTCTTATGCTCTGTCGTTCCGGGTGGCCCCCTCTCCAGTGTCACGGGTAACCTCTTGGGATAGCGAGCTGCGCCGCTTACGTTTGCGTATCCCCCTCGCCTTGCTGCTCGGGCCTCCAGGTTATCTCAAGCACGAGTCGGACTGGGCAGTTGAGCGACGCCGACACGGGGCAGTATTTCTCCATTTTCTCCTTCAGCCGCAGTGAGGAGGCCTTCTTCGCCGCCTCGTCATCCGATACCGTGACGGCAATCAAGACATCGATGCCGGTGAACCGGAGGCCCTGAGAGGTCTTCTCCATCCTGCCCGTGGACGTGCTTGAGTACGACCCAAAAGCGAGACCGAATCGGTACGCGAAATAGAGGAAGGTGCTTAGAAGGCAACTTCCCACGGAGGCGACAAACAACTCCTCGGGCGACCACACACCCTCCGGCCCGCCGAACTCGGGCGGCGTCGCTACGGTCAAATCGGGATTGTCCCGGGCACTCACGCGGCACTCTCGCTCATGCCGCCACACGGTCTCCGTCTGGAAAGTGTGCATGTCGGTTTTCTCCTTTCCACTCAGCAGCGGGCTAGCCGACCGGTTCCAATACGAGCCGCGCCAGGCGTTCTAGTCCGACTGGGCCGTCGTCCGCCAACTCCCTGACCTCGCGACGGCGCGTGCCGCAGGCCACGACGCTCGTTCCCTTGAAGCTATTCACGGGTTTCCCTCCTCTTGGACCGCATGGCCTCCCTGACGGGACACCACTCGCGAAACCGGCACTGACTAGACGGGTACGGGCAGCGCGGATCGCGCGGATCGATCTCAGCGTTTTCCCTCATGCAAATGAGATCTCTCGGGACCTCAGTGTCTTGATCTTCTCCCGCCGGCGCGGTCGTGTTCCCCGCCGGCTGAGACCGTGGCCGAAACAGCATCGCCACGAAGCCGGCTTTTCTGTCTTCGCCGTCTCGCGGGCGCTCGATTTCGAACGGTCCATCATCCGGGCTCCCGAAGAGGGTCGAAACCGAGCGATCGAACTGCAACTCCACGACCCGGGCGAGATCTGTAACTTCCTCCAGTGTGAAAAACCTCGCCTCCGAGTAGAACATGTGCCCGGCCCTCGCTCTTGCCACGTAGGACTTCCCCCAAGGACTCCCGGCCGGGACCATCCCCAGCACGATCCCGCCTTCGGCACGGGTAACGCGCGCCGCCTCACGCAAGAGTCCCTCAGCGTCGTCGGCGAAGCAGAGTGTCACGATCACGAAAACTGCTCCGAACTCCCCAGCTTTGAAGGGCAGAGCGTGGCCCAGCGCCCGAAGTGTCCGGATCCCACGCCGTTTAGCGTACCGGAGAACCCTAGACGCTGGGTCGACCCCGATGTCAACCCCCAAGGCACCGGCGAACCGCCCGGTTCCAACACCGATTTCGAGCCAGGGCCGCGGGAGGTCGGCGCTCACCTGCCGCAGGCAGAGCACCTCCGACGCAAAAAGCATCTTCCCCCGTTCGGAGTCAAACCACGCGTCGTAGCGCGCGGCCTCGCGCTCGAATATCTGGATCCTGCTCAGATCGACGTCTCCTTTGCGACCTTGTAGTAGAGCTTCTCTGCGATAAGCGATTCCTCCAGCAAGTTCTCAGCGTTGAGTTCTTCAATGTACTTGACCACCTCATTCCGGTGCATATCGAGTCCGCCAGCAATGTCGTCTATGGAACAGGGACGCCTTCGCAGCATCTGGAGGATCTCCTCTCGGCCCGCGACGAATTCCGCTTGCCGATGAACGCCGCGGAAGTCTGCGATGATCTCGGGACGAGGGTAGAAGATCGACGTAAGTTCCACCAGGCGCTCGGACGAAACGCCGACAGCGTATTTCTCCGCGGGCGGACGGGTAACGGTGTTCAATTGCACGCGATCCGGGCAGATGCGATCAACGCACTTGGCCACCTTGGCGAGTTCGCCAGGGACGGCCGTGTAAGCACCGACCACGAAGACTTCCAGCCAATACTCTCCTCGAAACTCACGACGAAAGTCGATGAGCCCGTTCAACATTTGCTCAAAGGAGATCTGCTCGTGCGGGCGATTCACGAGCCGAAACATTGCTTCGTCGCCGGCGTCGAGGGACGGGATGACGAGATCGGCGTTGATCAACTGATGGCGAACGTCTTCCTGCCATAACAGCGATCCGTTTGTCAGGACTGCCACCGGCACACGCGTCATCGCCTTGATGCGGTCGACGAGTTCGTCGACTCGCGAGAAGAGAGTAGGCTCGCCGGACCCGCTGAGGGTAATGTAGTCCGGCTTGGTGGACAGCTTCTCGTTTAGCTTCTCAAGAACACCATCAAGCGGCACCCACTCCTTCCTTTCAATCGTCTTGCGCGTTGTCCGGCCAAGCTGGCAATAGATGCAGTCGTAGGTACAAGTCTTGAACGGAACGAGGTCCACACCGAGCGATCGTCCCAGCCGGCGTGAAGGCACGGGGCCGAATATCTGGTTAGTCATGATAGCTCCTCGTAATGTCAGCTACTTCAGTTTTTCGGCATGTTGTCACCAGAGTGCGAGATCCCCGAAGCGATAAGGTCGGCGACACGTTTGCCGGAACGAAGCATCCCGCCGAAAATCGGCCCCATGCGCGGGCCGCCCAACGTTGCGCAAACACTCATCCCGGCGATCCAAAGCCCCGGAAAAACCTCTCCGGCCTTCTCGACCACAAAAGCCTTGCCCGAGGAGGCGTCCATTGGGCCCTCGCCAGGTCGCGCGACAGTCGCGGAATCTGTCAACAGCCGTCGCTTCCGAAGAGCTTCGACCACCGCGGCCTCGTGGCCTGTAGCATCCACCACGGCCTTCGCCGAAAAGGCGATGGGGTCAACTGGAAGTCGCCCGGCAATCGTCGTACGATTTACCACGACGCCGGTGACGCGCCGGCTACGGAGGCACACGTCTTCGACCGTCATGAGGTTGAAAAGGGCTGCCCCTGCCTGACTGGCCTTCAAACAGAGACCGGCGGTCAACTCAATGGCGTCAGTGGCATACAGATCCCCGCGACGCAGCTTGTATTTGACGCCGATGTCATCCAGTAAGGGCAAGGTGTCCTCTTGGACGACGACTTGGCTCATGCCCATTCCGCCACCCCATATGCCGCCGCCAAGACGAGGTCGCCAAGACGGGGTCAGGCTTTCACTATACACTTTACAAAAACGCAGAAACGACGAGCCGTGCTATACTGCCGCCATGCCACACTCGCCACGGATCAACTTTCCGGATGCGGTCTACCACGTTACCTCTCGTGGAAACGGGCGTGGTACTGACGACATTCCATTGGTCTTCGGTCAGGTTCTTCTATCACTACCGCTGGAGATGGCGCATCACCAGCGGTTTGAATGGATCAAAAGAGGCTCATCCGAGTAAAGCGTACTTCGTCTTGTGAATGCCGAGGATCTTG
>CAZUAM010000668.1:0-3890 GCA_964618095.1 uncultured Planctomycetaceae bacterium
CGGCATGGGCATGGGCGGCATGGGCATGGGCGGCATGGGCATGGGCGGCATGGGCGGCATGGGCGGCATGGGAATGGGCGGCGGGATGTGGAATATGCCTGGGGAGGTCCTCCCCCGCGTCCCCCAGGGCGGGTTCCGCGCCTTCTCGGTCAAGGACGACCTCCCCGAGGCGGCCAAGAACCCCAAGCCCGCCTCCACCCCTCAGAGCCCGGAAAAAATCCAACTGGAAATCCGGCCCGGCGCCGATCCGCAGGTCGTCTGGGAGCGGTATTTCTCCACCCACCAGCCGAAGCCCGCTGCGGTCCGCGACGCCGTTCGCCGGCTCAGAAACGACACCAAGCTCGACCAGGACGTGCAGTTCGACCACATCATCGCCCTGATCCAGGCCGCCCTGCGCCACGGTCAGCCCCAGCCCTGGATGTACGAGGTCATGGCGCTGGTCATGCAGGCCCAGGGACGGCCCAGCGAGGAGATCGAGCGGGTGGTCCTCTCGGCGGTCGATTTCATGAATACCCCGGCCGACCTGATGCACGTCGGCGTCTACCTGGCGCGGCTCGGTCAAGGAGACGCTGACCACAGGCTGACCAGACGTGCGCTGCTGATCTTTCGCCAGGTCGCCCAGTTGCAGCCGATTTGGCCCGAACCGTACATGCACGGGCTGAAAGCAGCCCGGCGGCTCGACGATCTGGAAGGGATCCAATGGGCAACCCTGGGGATCCTCAGCCGGGCTTGGACCAACGACCAGGTGGAGGTCTGGAAGAGGGGCCTGTACGCGGCCTACGACACTCTGGACACTCTCAGGGCCCAAAAGCGGACCCGGGAGGCCAAGCAGTTTGAGGCGGCCCTGGACCAAGCCGTGATCCGCGACTGCGTGGCCAGGATTTCCTGGAACGGGAACGCCGACCTGGATCTGCTCGTCGAAGAGCCCTCCGGCACCGTCTGCTCGCTGCGCAACCCCAGAAGCACCGCCGGCGGCGTGATGCTCGGCGATACGTTCTCCCACGTCGGGCGGGACGGCTCCGAAGGTTACCAGGAGATCTACGCCTGTCCGAAGGGATTCCCGGGCACCTACCGGATCCTGGTGCGGCGGGTATGGGGCAAGGTGACGGGCGGAAAGGTCAAGGTCGAGGTTTATGCCCACTATCGCAGCAAGAACCAGCGGTCCGTTCGCAAGAGCGTGTCGCTGAAGGATGACCAGGCCTTGGTGGTCTTTGACCTCAAAGACGGCCGGCGCAAGGAAAGCCTCAAGCAGCACCAGGTGGCCAACGCGGCGGGGGTGCAAATGGCCGTCGGCCGCCAAATCCTGGCCCAGCAGCTCGCCGCCGCGGCCGATCCACAGGCGGCCGCCAGCCTGGCCCTTTCACGGCAAAGGCAGGGCAACAATAACGGCTTCGCTCCCTTCCCGTTCCTTCGCGCCGGGGCGGTGGGCTACCAGCCGGTGATCCAAACCCTGCCTGAAGGGGCAAACATGATGGCCACGGCCGTGATCTCCGCCGATCGGCGGTACGTCCGCATCAGCCCTCAGCCAACCTTCTCCGGAATCACCGAGGTGAACGTATTCAACTTTGCCACCGGTGAAGGCGGAGCGGGCCGTGGGGGAACCGGCGGGATGGGCTTCGGCGGGATGGGCGGCGGCGCCGGCGGCTTGGGCGGCTTCGGCGGCGGCATGGGCGGCGGCGGCGGCGGCTTCTTCTAGTAACGCAGCGCAGGGGTGCACCAGGTTGCCATCTAGCCCGAAGTTCCAAGGGGGAATTCTGCTTAACTCTATGTCGTGCAATGACTTAACTGCGTTTCGTCGTAAGTATTCGCCCAACCCGTTAGAATAAGCGTTTGACTGCCGATTCCACCCGACAGTGGCATGAAGATAGATCCGATGACGTAGACTGCGTCAACAGTTTGCGAAAGCGTGGCAAGAACGAGCCCTTTTACGAGAGGCTCAAAACGGGTTGGGCGAATACTTGCGTTTCGTCCTGCAAAGCGTAGTCATGTAGGGCGACGTAACTCCTTATGGCGCAAGCAGTTGTGATCTTTCCTATTCTAACAGTGGTCAGAGCAAGGAATTTCAAATCGCAGTTAAGTCGTTTGTTCTCAATTACTTAGATGCGATTCTCTTCCGGAACTTCGGTCTAGCCGGCGGGCTTGCCCGCCGCGTCACATCGTACGAGTCTTCCAGGGTCCCCGCCGCAGGCCGCTCCCAGGGTGAGGCTGAGCGCCCGTCCGCGAATTCAGCCCGGTTTTCGCACCACGCCCGGGCAGACGTCCAGGTCGAGGTCTTCGACCAGGCCCGCTCGGAGCCGCTCGACGGCGATCGCCCCCATCACCGCGTTGTCGGTGCACAGCCGCACCGGGGCCACGTGCAGCCGGATCCCTTGCCGGCCGGCTTCCTCGGCCAGCCGCCCACGGAGCCGGCCGTTGGCCGCCACCCCCCCGCCCACGCACAGGACGGCCAGGCCCGTTCGCCGCAACGCCGCAAACGCCTTGCCCACCAGGCAGTCGACCACCGCCTCCTGAAAACTGGCCGCCAGGTCGGCCACCTGCCGGTCGCTCAGCTCGAGCTTGGCCGGATCGGGCCGGCGCTTGCCACCCAGCGGGCGAGACGCTTGTCCTCTCAGTGGCCGGGCAATCTTGTAGCGCACCGCGGTCTTCAATCCGCTGAAACTGAAATCCAGCCGGTCTTCATCTCTCAGCAGTGCACGCGGAAATGCATAGGCCTCCGGGTCACCTCGCCGGGCGGCGCCTTCGATCGAGGGCCCACCCGGATACGGCAACCCCAGCATACCGGCCACCTTGTCGAAGGCCTCGCCCGCCGCATCGTCGAGCGTGGCCCCCAGCAGCTCGAACTCAAGCGGCCCCTCGCAGCGATAGAGGCTCGTATGTCCGCCACTGATAATCAGCCCCACACAGGGGAACACGTCCTCGCGGCTGGCCAGCCGGCAGGCGTAGATATGGGCCTGAAGGTGGTTGACGGCAACCAGCGGGATTTCCCGGGCCACGCACAGCGCCTTGGCCGCCACCAGCCCGACCAACAGCGATCCGGCCAGCCCCGGCGTGTTGGCCACGGCCACCGCGTCCAGATCCCCAAGCGACAGACCGGCGTTGCGCAGCGCCTGGTCGATCACGGGCAAGATTCGCTCGACGTGCGCCCGCGAGGCGATCTCGGGCACCACTCCGCCGAAACGCCGGTGCAGCTCGTCCTGCGATGCCACCACCGAGGCCAGCACCTCGAGCCCATCCGTCACAATGGCCGCGGCCGTCTCGTCGCAGGTCGTCTCCAGCGTGAGGATGTTCATCGAAAGGCGGAACGGCGAAGGCGGAAATTTAGCCGCCGGGTTTGCCCGGCGCGTTTCAGAAGCTCAGCCGAGCCCTGAATCCTCACTCGTCCCGGGCCAGCTCCTTGGTCAGGTACTCGACGGCCATCTGCAACTGGCGGTCGATGAACGCCGGCTTCTCGGGCTGCTGCGTGGCGTCGTCATCGGGCGGGGCGGTTTGGCCGTCGTCTTCTGGCGCCTCGTCGGCCGGCGCCTCGTCGGCCGGTTGCTTGGGATCCTCTTCGGGTTTGGGCTTCTGTTGGTCGCCATCGGCGTTCTCGGCCGGTTTCTCCTCGGGCTGGTCCGGTTGGTCAGCTTTTTCCTCTGCCTGGTCGTGGTTCGGACGGACGACGTCGCGTTGGCGCCGGTCAAGGATCAAGTCCTCCATTTCCGCGTCGCTGAGCCTGAGCTGGAAGCCTTTCTCAGGCGTCACGCCCCACTCCTGTTGGTCCTCTTTGCTGCCGCGGAAGCGGTGGATCTCTTTTCCGCTGGGACGGCGGTAGCTGGCCGTGGTCAGCTTCAGCAGGCTCTTGCCGCCTTCCAGCTCGATCACGTTCTGCACGCTCGCCTTGCCCCAAGTCC
>CAZUAM010000669.1:0-3888 GCA_964618095.1 uncultured Planctomycetaceae bacterium
AAGGGCCATGAACTTCGGTCTTCAACTCCGGCGGCCACACGGTCAAAGAGCAAAGGGGTGCGACCGAATCCCCATGAGGAAGTGACTCAGAGGTCGCAGGAGAGCCCTTTAGACTCGTCTACAGATCGAATATCTGGTCGCTTTTGGACTGGTCTGCAACGGTATTCCCGCCCCGTAGCGTGCGAGCTCTGAGTGCTTCCGCGAGTCAGCGATGGAACCGGAACTCCGCTCCGTGCCATCAAACGGTCCTTTTCCGAGGCGCGTCACGAAACGCGTGAGGAGATGGAACGACCGCTTGGCGTAACGGCTTCTTTTGTTTTATCGCCAGAATACGCAACAGCTTGCGTCCTGTGGCCACTCTCACGCGGATGGCTATTTTTCACCGCCAGAAACCGTGTGGTGTCGGCCGAGGAAGAGGGGACGCGGTCAACCTTCCTCGACGACATTCAGGCCCATCAAGTTGGCCAGATGCCGCACGCTCTGCATGTGGTCGCCGTAGAACACCACGCGGTGCAGCAGCGTCATGGCGTCCTCTGTCTCCAGCGCGCTGCTCCAGTTCGCCGCCATCTTGGCCGCGTCGCGGACTTCGGTGACGATCTGCGTTCGACAGCCGTGCACGGCCTTCTCCGGGACGTCGATAATCTCACCCGTGGACGCCAGGATCGTGTCCAGGTTGACCAGCTTGGTGCGGGTGATGACCTGGCCAATGCGGTAGTGCACCTCGGGCACGCAGCCGCTGCCGCCGACCTCGGAATGCCCGCGCAGCAAATAGGGCGCCTCTTTACCGTCCGGGCCATCCATCTTCAAAGGCGCCGTGCAGTGGGCGGTCCACAGGGCATTCCGCGCCGTGTCAAAGGTGGCGTTGCCCTGGAAGCCGGGACGGTCGATGGCGTACTGGAACAAGAGCATGGTCAGCACCGAGTCCATGTCGCCTTCACAGGCCGCGGGCACGCCGCGGTCGCGCAGCCGCGCAAACCCCAGGCAAGGAAACCCGCGCGGCAACCACCCCATGCAGGTTCCGATGGCCAATCCGTCAGCCTGCTCCCGTTCTACGAGGCGGTCCAAAGCGACGCTGACACGAGCCGCTTTCTCGATATCTTTTTTCGTTGGTTCGAGGATCTTTTTCGCGCCCTTGGTCCATGCTTCGATTTCGGCTCGAACCGCTTCACCGTCCACAGCCGTGAGCATCTCGTCGAAGTCCTTCTGCTGGAAGGCCACCACATCGGCGCCCAGATGCTTCTTGATTTCTTCAGGGGAGCAAGCCGGCTTCGTGCCGCGGGCCGGAGGAAACAGCAGGATCCTGGTCCGCCGCATCATCGGAATCACGCGCAGCAGACGCAGCGCGCGCTCCAGCTCGTCGTAGTCGCTGCTGGCCAGCAGCGCGACGCGATGACCTCTACGGAGCCATCTTGGCGCATACATCCAATCATGACCGCTCGCCGGCAACGAGAACACGGCCAGCGGACGGCCCGCCTCTAAGATGGGTCCCACCACGCGCGTCATCGCGAAGTTCTGCACGTTGATCGCCAGGACAGGTGCTTCCGGCCCTGCCTTTTCCAAGAGCGTCGCCGTTTGCTGGGGGCTGCGCGACTGCCCCACAACCAGCTCGACGTTTCCCAACTTCTTTTCCGCTTCGGTAAGCCGGGCTTTCATTGCCTCGATCTGCTTGGCGTCGGCGCCCCAATCGCGATCTTCCGGTGGGGGATTGCCCGTGAAAATAACACAGATCCGCGATTTGCCACGCGGCTGCGAAGGCGGCGACTCGGAAGCCCGCGCATGCGTCCACGTGGCACCTGCGAGCAGCAACCCGCTTGCGGTGCCCGTTCCCAAAAACTCCCTTCGCGTGCAGTGTTCACACATCGCCAAGCCCTTTCTCCAAAGATGACCGTCGAGTACCGTTTACAAGCCTCGGAGGCACGCCGCGCCCACCGAGGCAACAACTCGAGAACTATTGTCGCTATACTCAGGTTCGATTGTCAAGAAGACGGTGACCGCGCGTGCGTGTTCTTCGACGAGCAAAAAGACCGTCGACCAACACGCATCATTCGCGACCGCGACGGCAAGTTCACGCCGCAATTCTGTTCTATCTCCAGAATCCGAGGGAATAGAATTTCATCCCGTCCCCGTCCGGCAGCTTCCTTGCCCGCTGCCGTGTGGCGTGCCTCCGCCCATACTCCAAGCCGCCTGCCGGTACCGTCCGTCCGGCTGTTCGTCTGGGCATATCCGTGTTCGAGACCGCCACCTCAACCCGGTAGACATTCCATAGTATACGTCATGGCCCGGGAAGTTGGAACACGAGAAGCATCCGCCAACGTCATGCGTCGACGGACAACTGCACTGGCCGGGACGCGCAAGAACTGCTGAAGCGGACAACTCAAGGTCGCTGCGTTGTCTCGAAAACGTTCGTTTCACGACGCAAACGGCGCAACCCCCTTTGAGCAGGTAAGTTGTGTCCGGGATGTCCCAAATCGGCATCTTGTAATTCAGAATCCCGTAAAGCCGTTCCGCACGAGGTTCTTGGAGTCCTGCCGGGCTGGGCGTGAAACTTGGCGACCTCGATCGGGAAGCCGGGGCCCCACACCGTCCCCAAATGACCGAGGCCCGGCCCGCGAGGCCCGCCTTTCTCTGCTTTTCGTCTTGACTCAGATTCTGGTTCCTGCGACACTCCGCCGCCCCGGGTAGGATTCTGCATGCATTCATGCCCAGATCAGGAGACCACAAGGATGTGGCGTACAAATTGGATGGCGTGGTTGGCCATCTTGGCCGTCGGTGTGATGGGTTGCGGTGGGTCGGATCAGAGCGGCCAGGGGCCGGTAGCCGGCGGTGGTGACGTCCAGTCAGAGGGTGGCGCCCGCGGGGGCGCGGCTGCCCAGCAGAAAGGGCCGGCGGCGGCCGTTTTCGACTTTCTCGAGGCCGTGCGGACCGGCAACGACGAAAAGGCCGCCCTGATGCTGACCAAGCTGGCGCGCCAGAAGACGGCCGAGTTGAACATGGAAGTGGCCCCTCCGGGCAGCGATACCGCCCAGTTCAAAGTCGGCAAGGTGGAGCACCTGGCCGAGGACGGAGCGCGTGTTGCCAGCACCTGGAGCGATATCGACGAGAACTCGCAAAGGCGGACCGACGAGATCCTGTGGATGGTCCGCCGGGAACCGGAAGGATGGCGCATTGCGGGCGTGGCGGCCACGGTTTTCAAGGGCGAGCCGCCCCTGCTGTTGAATTTTGAGGACCCCGAGGAGATGCTCCGGAAGCAGGAGTGGGTCCAACAAGAGATGCGTCGGAGGGCCCAACAGGGAGATCTTCGGGCCCGAGGGGGAGAAAATTCCGAGAATTCGATCCGTCGCTGAGAGGTCCTGAGGGGAGAAATTTTCTGGTCTTTTCAGGAATTTTCGGGTTTCCGGCCGCTGTTGCTGGGGGGAGAGTTGACCTTAGGCAACATTCTTTGGCGCCCGATGCAAGGCGTCGTCAAGTCGTAAGCTGTTTTAAGTACAGCACTTATGGCAGTCAAACCAGGGAGGATTCTGCCCGGGAATCGTCCTTTTTGTCGGGTCGAGGCAGCCGGGGCTTAGATTGCAACCTAGGTTTTTCCGGGCAAGTCGTGCATCGTTCCCAAAATGCCGACCTGTCCCAGGGCGTACAAACGCTCGTTTCCCTAGTTGACAACCGGATCAACTGTGCTAGCTTAACAGTCTAAACTGTGCATTTGTTACCACACGCCCCAGCCCGCAAAGCTTCAACAGGGCAGTGAACGGGCTGGCAGAACGGTGGTGGCATAGTATGGTTTGAACGTCTCCCCGGCTGGAAGCCGTCAGGGTTGGGGAGCGGGAAGTGATTGACGGCGCGAGTGCGAGTCCCTTAACGCTACGGTACCTGTAAATGGAGGTCTCTCGA
>CAZUAM010000670.1:0-3884 GCA_964618095.1 uncultured Planctomycetaceae bacterium
AAGCTCGACAAGGACGCCGAGGCCACGATCACCTACCGCGTCCGCTACGAGTTCTGAGCAGGCCGGGGCGGCGCCCCTCTGCCGAGATTCACGGCTGCGCCCCAGGCAGGTCACCGGTCCGGGCCCGCCATTGCTTCAACCGGCGGCGCAGCTTTTCGAGCTGGGGTTTCATCTCAGGCTTCTCGGCCAGGTTGTCGAGTTCGTACGGGTCGCTCTGGGTGTCGTACAGCTCCTGGGCGGGGTGGTGTTGGATGACCTCCAGCAGCCGCGCGGCCGCGCGGTCGCCTCTCGCCCGGTCAATCCAGGTGTCCCACACGGCCTTGTGGCTGTCGAGGATACCCGGCACCAGGGTGAAGTGCGTGGTCCAGGTGTTTTGGGGCTTGAGATTCAGGACGTACTTGTAGCGCCCGTCGCGGGCGGCACGCTGTGGAAAGACGTTCATCTGGCCGTCGCCGGTGTGACTGGCGAAGATGTAGTCGCGGAAGTCGTGCCGACGCCCCAGCAGCACGTCGCGGAAGCTTCGGCCGTCGAGGCCGCCGGGCACGGTGCCCCCGGCGACGTCAATCAGGGTGGGCGTGAAGTCGACAAAGGAGATCATGGCGTCGCAGACGGATTTTGGCGCGATCTTGCCCGGCCAGCGGGCGACAAACGGCACGCGAATGCCCGTGTCGTACACCGTCCATTTGCAGTGCGGCCACTCGGGGCCCTGGTCGGTGGTGTAGACGAACAGCGTGTCCGCGCGGTAGCCGTGGCGATCGAGCGACTCCAACACTCGGCCGATTCGCTGGTCCATGGTCGTGATGTCCTGGTAGTAGTTTGCCAGGGCGCGGCGGGTGGTGGGCGTGTCGACCATGAACGGGGGGATTGGCAGGGCCGCCGGGTCGTAGGTCCTGTTCTTCTCCCAGATCACGTGGGGACTGTTGTCGGCCAGAATCAGGCACAGCGGCCGGCGGGGGCGCTGTTGGGCGTGGGATGCAAGCAGCCGCTCAACCGCGTCGACGTCCAGCCCTTCGGCCCGATACCGCCGCGGCCGATCGGGCCTGCGCGGCAAGGTCGCCTTGAGATACTCAAAATCGAAGACCTTCCTGGGTTTCACGTGCACCTTGTTGGCCAGTACGACGCGGTAGCCGAGTCCCTTCAGATAGGTCGGCAGCGCGGTGATGTCCGGCCGCGTCGCCGTATGGTTGCCCATCGCGCCGTTTCGAGCCGGGTAGAGTCCCGTGTAGAGAACCGAGCGAGAGGGGGCGCAGGTCGGGGAAGCCGCTAACATCCGCGCCATCCGCACGCCCTGCTTCGCCAAGGCGTCGATGCTCGGCGTGCGGATCGCCTGGTTGCCGTAGCAGCCGACGAAATCGACGCCGTGGTCGTCGGAGAGGTAGACGACGACGTGGGGTCTGGCCATGGCGGGGGCGGTCGCCGCAGAGACAGCGACCGGCGCGATCGCCGGCAAGGCCAAGAGAAAGGCCATGGAACGTGCCAATCCTCGCAGGAAATCTGACGACATGCTTGATCCTTTCAACTCTGATAAATCGTAAAGACGTCGCGGGTCTTGCGGCGTTGTTCTCACCCTGGCAGCTAAATCGAGTCGGACGATTCCGGGAGTGAGGCGTTTAGCCGCCGCGGCTACGCGGCGGCAAGCCCCGGCAGGGCCGCCGGGGCCAAACATTGCGGAATTCCCGGAATCACGAAATCCTATTCAGTCACATTCCCAGGCCTTCAAATCGGACACGTTGCCGATGAGCCCGATCCGGCGGTCGGCCTCGGCCGGCAGGCTGTAGCATTCGATCAGGACGTCGCCCAGGTAGAACTCCAGCAGGGAACGCTTCAGCAGCAGGCGGAAGGTCGGCGTGCGGCCGAAGTCCATTTGGCGGTCCACGGTTTTCTCCGCACGGAAGCCCGTGCCGTCGGCCTTCATCGGCCCCAGCTCACTGCGGCCGCCGGCGTGGACCAGGATTGCGCTGCCTTGGTCTTTGCCGGAGGCGATGTAGAGCCCCACCGATTTGGCGCCCTCGGCTGGCGGCAGGGTGATCCGGCCTTCCAGGATGACGCCGGCCTCAACGCCCAGAGTCCCGTCGAGCATGGCGATCGGGGAGCCCGCTTTCGCGGCCGGCTGGGAGACCTCCACTCTGGCCGCCCCGTCCTTGAGCCGTTGGTTGCCCTTCCACCACCCGAGGCGCAAGGTCCCTTCGTCGTCGATCAGGGTCGACTTGAGCAGACCGAAGTAGACCTCTGCGTTTCGGGCGATCGAATGGTGGTTGACCAGCACGGCGTCGGGGGTGGGGAAGAACCGCGAGAAGTAGGTGTGTCCGGACAGCAAGCAATAGTTCTTTTTCGCCGGCCGGAAAGGTCCTTGAGGCTTGTCGGCGATCAGGGTCACCATCCTGCCGCCGGTGCCGAACATCATGTAGTACTTCTCGCCGATCTTTTCGACGGCCCCGGCTTCCCCCCCGCCGACGCCGGGTGTTTGCGGCGGCCCGAGCGCCTCCCAGGTCACGCCGTCGAGGGATTGGCCAAAGCCGAACCGCCCGCCCGTTTCCGGCTTGGGCGTGGCCGTCCAGTAGCCGTAGAGCCCGCCGCCGGGCCGGGGGATCGTATAGATGCAGTCCCAGCGGCCGCTGGGCTGATACCACCGCGTGTCCTGCTTGAATTCGTACTCGTCGCCGAGGCGTTTCCAGTGGACCAGATCGGTCGATTCGGCGAAGAAGATCGTCTGCCTGGGGCCGCGCCACTCGGAGAAGTTTGCCAAGAACTTCCGGTCCTTCGCGTAGTTCGGTGATCGCCAGGTCGAGCCGGTCCCCATCCAGGTCGCGCCGTCGCGCTTCGAGAGGACCCGGCCGAGCTCCTTCCAATGGACGCCGTCGGGCGAGGTGGCCATCGAGATATTGTCCCAGGAGCGGCTTCGCTTGGCCAGGTAGTATAGATAGTAGGTTCCCTCGTGCAGATACAGCCAGGTATCCCACATCCGGCCCGTCTCCCGCGACCGGGGACGGTAGAACATCGTTTGCACGGCCGCCGGGCGCGGGCGGCAGATCTCCACGTAGCTGTCCTTGCCGTCGAGGTGGAGTCTGCCTTCGGCGATCCGGGCGCGTCCGTGGAGCTCGCCTTTCGGGAAGAACCCCATCGAATCGGCAGCGGTGCCGTCCTCGAACGTCCACTGCCCGATCGGCTTCGGATCGGACGGCCGGTTGGGCTCCAACTCGGCAATCGTTTTCGCATCCAGGGCCAGGTCATAGACGCGGGCTTCTTCGATGGCCCCCGCGAAGAAGCCGATCTCGCCCATCCCGCCCACGTATCGCAGGCCGAGCAGCACGGTAACGTCCTGGTCGAACGATTGTGGCCGGTCGATCCGGTACCGGGCGTACTGCTTGCCGTTGCGATAGATCGTAACGGTAGCCTTGTGGTAACGGACGGCGATCTGCACGAGCGTCTTTTCGCCGGCCGTCTCCAGCGGATAGCCGGACTGATCGGCCGGGGTGCGGCGGAAGAAATCGCTGCCGGCCATCCATTTTCCGGGTGCCCTTTCTGCAAACACGACGGCGTCGAAACGCTCGCGGTCGTCGATCAATGTCAGCACGCTGCCGGCTCGCTGCCGGGTATTGGCCAGATACACCCAGGCCACCAGCGTCTTGTCGCTGATGGTTGGCAGCCTGCGTGATTGCGGCGGCTTGTCCATGGGTTCCGCAGCCTGTATGGCAACGGCAGCCAGACCGCCGGAGACCATCAGACCTGCCCAGGCGATGACCGCAACTGTCCCGGCGTGGCGTTTCTTCGCTGCGTTCATGATCCGGCCCTTTCTTCTGTTCCGTATGGTAGCATAAGAGTTGTCGCGATCAAGGGGCGGGGCCAATTTGACGCAAGGAGCTGGGTACAAACAAGTTCAGCTT
>CAZUAM010000671.1:0-3878 GCA_964618095.1 uncultured Planctomycetaceae bacterium
GCCTCTCCTCGTAGTCACTGGTTGGCCACTGGGAGCAATTTCGGCAAAAATGCCAAGTATCACTCCCTCGTCTCCTTCGGTAGACCATAGGGTCTCCTTTCCAATAGGAGTATCACGGGAAATCTGCGGCCTTTGTCACTCCGTCAACGCCGTGGGGTTCAGGGTCCCTGATCCTATTTGGCGCGCCGTAGTTCCATTGGCCGTCCAACGCCAAATTGTCTGTCTGTCCTGCTTCACTCGACTCGCGGACGAAAAATGCATCCCTTGGGATTCAGACATCGAGTTCTTTCCGGTTAGTATGGCGACCCACTTGGGGGTTGTCAAGCGTTCATCCCCCCACAAACGTTCACCCTCATAATGGGTGGGCTCTCTAGCAGTAGGCTACTGTAAGGGCTACCATAGGCTAATAGGTTCGGCCTCTGTTTCAATTAAGACTTCCCAGTGCAAGGCACTTCACAATGGCCAAGAAAACAACGGGGAAGACCAAAGCGGCTGCAACATTCGAGGTCAGACTTGTAGCGCCGGACTTGTTGCCCGAGAAGATCCCGCTTCGCGCTGTCAGTGATGCGTTGTCGGCGGTACAAGATCTGGCTAGCGGCCGAGATCCGTTTGAACAACAACAAGTCCCTCCAGAAAAGAGCATTGGCTTGATAAATGTGGGCCCCGGATCGGCAGTGTACACATGCCTATCTCATGCGCCAGAGGAGGCACTCACAAATCTCAGAAAGGTTGGCGAATTACTTTCCGTTACGGACATCGACAACGTGAATGGCGATAACCTAGTAACGGCTCTACGGCCCATTCAATCGTTGAGCGACATTGCAAAGTCCCAAGGATGCCGCGTTGAAGTTACTGCGAAGGGCCACCGCCGACAACCGTTGTTTACGGTAGAGAAAGATGACTTCCAACGAATTTCTAGCAGACTCTTCGCCACGGGTGAGACGACGGTAGTCGGCACAATCCAACGTGTCGGAGGTGCTACAGGTATGAGGTGCCTCCTCCGCGTGCCCGCAAGGCGCCGAATCCTGTATTGTGACGTGAAACGCAAGGAGTTAGTGAGACGATTGGGGCAGCATTTATACGAACAGATTGCTGCATCGGGGACGGCACGTTGGATTCACCGTTCCTGGAAGCTCTACGAGTTCACCATAAATGACTTCACACAACCCCTGCTAGGTGACCCGGTCGAGGCGATCGAGAAACTGCGGGGTGCTGGCCTAAGCGCGTGGGACGAGATTGATGATCCAGAGGGACACATTCAGGAGTTGCGCTAGTGATTGGCATAGATTCGATGGTTCTCGTATACGCCGGAGTCGTGCCACGCAAATCTGGCAAGTTGTCCAAGAAGCTGGAGGAATTGAGGGTTCGCTCGACACTCTTATTGCATATGCATAGTAAGGATATCATCGTCTTGCCGACAATAGCCATCTCGGAACTGCTTGTCCCCGTGCCAACAGCGCAAAAGGGCGTATTGATCAGTCAGTTGTCGAGCCGATTCCTGTGCCCGCCTTTCGATATGTCTGCGGCCACCATTGCCGCCGAAGTGTGGTCGCAGCACAAGAAGCTTCCGAGCGACCTACAGTACACAAATCGCCACATTTTGAGGGCGGATGCGATGATTGTGGCGTCCGCCAAATCAGCCGGCGCAACTGAGTTCTACAGTAACGATAAGAAGTGCCGTGCACTAGCTGATCTAGTAATGACTGGATGCGAGCTGCCCACCCGCGATCCCAACGATATGTGGCTTGCCAATGACATACGACGTGGCCAAGTCTAGCGAGTCGACCGAAATCTTCGACTAATCTAGGGCCTTCAGTCCCTGTGGCGCGCATCGCCTAGCAACACACTTTCGGGGCATTCCCGCTTTTTGTCCTCTTTTCGCGCATTTCCCTTGACGCGGGGCTGAAACTGTACCACTACCCGAAAGCCGGCCACGTGCTCGGGCCGAGCAGATTGCCGGCGTCGTCCCCGGGAGGTCTCAATCGCCCAACCTGCAAATGTCGTGTCCGCCGCCACCGGCCTTGTGCCGGTGGAGCGGTGATCGGCCACTACTGGCGGCCCCAAAAAAAGCCTATCCTCTCCTCCCGGCTCGACGGCGGTGGCGGATGATTTGGCCGTCCGGGGTTGCCCCTCCCACGGGTGGAATTCGGCGGCCGGACGGCCCGTGGTAGGACGATTGCTGGTTCCCCTGGGGCAATCGCGGTAGACTGAGTAGAGGATGAGCCAGGGGCAAGTCGCGCAGGCCAACTCCTGTGGAGCCCGCGTATGCCGGTGGTGTGGTTCTGCAAGATATCGGGAAACCAGTTGGGTCCGCTCTCGTCGCAGCAGCTCAGGGCGATGGTGGCCGAGGGCCGCTTGGCGCCCGAGGATCACGTGCGTCAGGGAGCCCAGGGTCCCTGGCTGCCGGCTGCTCAGGTGAAGGGACTCTTTGCGGCGGACGAGCCGGCGGCCGCGGCGCCGGAGCCCCGCGAGCTTCCGGTGGCCAAGCCGTTGGAGAGATCGGCGGCCGACCCGCCGTCGAAGGCGAAGTCGGCTGGCCCGCGTGCAGCCAAGCCGCCGGCTCCGCCGGTGAGAAGACCTGCCGCTGGGCGACCGGCAACCTCTCGAATGCCGCAGGCACAGGCGCCGCCGAAGGCGACGCCGGCGCCCGCCGCCGCGAGATTGCCGACCGCCGGCGGAGCGGACCACAACCGGTTCAACGTCGTTACCGGGGCGGGCACGCCCGCCGCAGGGACCTCCGGCGGAAGCGCCGCCCCCGCCGCGTTTCGCAACCGGAGGCGAAACGACGCCCTGGTGGTCGGCTCGCTCGTGGTGCTGGTGATCGGCTTGGCGGTGGCAGGGATCGTGTTGGCCCTGGCAACCCGCGATTCCGGAGAGTCCGCCAAAGAGTCCGCGGAGGCGGCCTCCGATACGTCCAGCCCCGGTTCGACAATCCAGCCACCGGAGGGAACCGGGCCGGCGGACAAACCGGCCGACCGCAAGTGGCTCGACGCCTCCAAGGACACGGCCCGGCAAGGAGACGTCAGGGTGAAGATCTCCTCGGTCGTGATCGGCGGTCCCAGGGTGATTCAAGAGGCCCTGGGTCTTCCGGGCAGGCCGAGGCGGGAATACCTGCTGGTCTCCATCGAACTGGAGAACGCCGGCGCCGACCGGAAGCTGGAACACGCCGGTTGGGGCGGCAACAGCCCCGCGAGCAGCCGGGCGACGTTGACCGATAGCTTGGGCAAGACCTACCGGCTGAAGCGTTTCCGCGGAGTCCCCGCCGACGGACAGCCCGCGACCGCCTCGATCGGCCCGAAGGAACAAATCGAAGATCTGCTGGTCTTCGACCCACCGGCCGAGGCCGCGGAGTTCTTGCTGCTTGAGTTGCCGGCGGCGGCCTTTGGCCAGCCGGGCGACGTGTGCTTCAAGATCCCCCGGGAGATGATCGTCACGGCGGACGAGCAGCCCGAGCCGCAAGATCCGGCCCGACCGTTGGAGGGCGGAGTGCCCGAAATCGACCGCGGCATCGCCGAGCTGGAGGCCGCAGAAGAAAAAATCGGCCGAGAGGACGAAGATCCGGACGCCGATGGTCCCGATATCTTCCGGGACTATCCCGAACTCCGCGGCGACGACCAGCCAGTTGATGACGATTCCGGCCTGGAAGGCAAGTTCGACGACTTCCAGCCGTCGCCGCAAGAGAGGGACAAGTAGGATCCCGCTCTTAGAGGCGGCCGAAGAACAAGTTGTGGGAGGCGACTCTGTCGGCGACTGCGCATTGCCGCACGTTTGTCGCCGACAGAGTCGCCTCCCACAAGAAAATGGGAAGTTATTTGTCGGCTAGCCCCACCCCTTTCAAGCTGTCATTGCTACGATTGGTAGCTTTATGGTCGACACGG
>CAZUAM010000672.1:0-3855 GCA_964618095.1 uncultured Planctomycetaceae bacterium
ACGGCCGTGGCACGCCTATGAATAATCCGGGAATGTGTCACCTGGCACGGAGGTTAGTGCCAAGTGACACAATACGGGCTAGACCGGCCGCCCCACTGACAGAGGGGTGATCATCAGCGGCGTGTTTCGGTGGCCGTCGAAGGAAACGATGACCGGATCGGTGCCCGTGGGAACAAGGTTCCGGCCTGCCGAATTCCCTGATCGGAGAAGATCATTTCGAGGCCGATTCAGTCGCCGCGGTCGCTTCGTGTTCGGTGACGACCTCGACGCGCAAAGCCTGCGGCGCCTGAACACGTTCGGCCGGCGGCAAGGGAGGACGATCCCAGTCGAGGCCCATTGCCGCAAGCTGCTGGCGGATGCGGCGGAGGTCCCACAACTCGATCACCTTGTTCGCCGTGGCCGCCCCCAATTGGCCCCCGTCGGGGCTGAAGCAGAGCGAGTTGATGTTGGCGCGGTCACGGGGCTGCAACGTCGCCAGTTCCCGGCCGCTCCCCGGATCGACCAGCCGAATGGTTCTGCGCGAAAGGGCCACGGCCAGCAGACGGCCGTCGCGGGTAAACGCCATCTTGCCGGGCAACTCGCCCGCACGCTCTCTTGGAATTCGGTGACGGAGCAGCCACGAACCCACTTCCCAGAATCCGTACTCGGAACCTGTTCCGGTTACCAACCATCGACCATCGGGGCTGAAGGCTGCGTTGGCATTGGCAGCCTCCGGGAGCAGGCGCTGGATGACGCGGCCGCTTTGGGCATCCCAGATCCCAACGCCACTACCGTGCCAGGCACCGGTGGCAATCCAACGGCCGTCGGGGCTGACGGCGATGCTGGCAAGACCAGCTTGCCCGCCGAGCACGGCCCCTCGGCTTGCTTTGTCGCTACTTAGATGCAACGCATATCCGCGGCTTCCACGGACAACGCCCAGGGTCCCACCATCACTGCTGAGACGGGCCCGTTCGAGCGGTTTTTCTCGCCATAACGTCCGTGGGGGACCGATCCGCAGATCCGCGACCGCCGAGTCCGGGTGGGGTTCGATGGGCCAACGGTGAAGGCCCTCAGCCGAACTGGTCAATAATCCGCCGCCGTCCGGTTCAAAGACTGCTGCCCAAGTGATCCCCAGCGGCAAAAAGGCGACCTTCTTGCCCGTCGCAATATCAAAAACCCCTACGCCCTCACCAGTGGCTGCCATCAGCCGTCCGTCCGGGCTGATCTCAACGTACAACGGTCCCTTGGGGGCCAGGGGCGCGTGCAGCGGGCGGCACTCCTGCCGGCGGCCACCTCCCAAAGCCCGACAGTCTTTCCGTCGGCGATGGCCATCTGCCGTCCGTCCCGGCTGAACTGCATGAAGTAACCGTTCGCGCTCAGCAGTTGCCTGCCAAGGACGGGATCCCAAAGGCGGGTGGTGCCGTCCCACGCGGTTGAGGCCAGCAAATCGCCAGTACGATTGAAAGCGACGTCGATCACCTCGGCCCTGTGACCTTCCAAGACGGCACGCGGCCGGCGTGGATTGTCGGCCTCCCAGACGTACACCCGGAAATCAGCGCACGCCGCCGCCAAGAGTTCGCCGTCGAGACTCCACGCAATGCCACGCACATCGAGCGGATGTTTGAATGTCCGAATCAGACGGCCGCCGTCTACCTCGCGGATCTCCACGGTGCCGGCGAGGCTGGAGACCGCCAACTGTCCGCCCTTGGGATGGAACTGGAGTGAAATCGGGCTCCGCCCCGGCCGAAGCGGCTCCCGCGGGGCGCCCGTCGGTAGCTCGTAAATCCGGATCGAACCGTCGGCCTGCCCCGCGGCTATGAATTGGCTGTCGGGACTCAAACCGAAGGCTCCGTGCTGGACACCGTCGGGCACGCGGAGGATGGCCTGCCGCCGCTTCAGATCCCAAACACAAAAGTGAATCTGGGCACCGCCGTGATACTTCACGGCAAGGAAACGGCCATCGGGACTGAATCTGACAATCGTGGGAGGAATGCCGAAGCCCGGCAGCCGAAGGATTTCCCGGTCGTCGGTAGTTCGGTGGATGAAGATCGTGTCCTCTTGTTTTGTTTCGCGGCAAGCATAGCGTCGGAAATCAACGTCGAACGTATGTACCGACCTCGCGCTGCCTTTGGGCTTCCACTGCCGCGTCAGCCGCAGGTCCGCCAGGGTCATGCAGGCGATGGCCTCGTTGCGTAGCTTCACGGCCGTCTCGTCGCCCAACGCTAGGGCAGGAAGGATGCGGGCGGCGCCGGCCAACGCTTCGAGACTCTCGAACCGCTGGCCCGGTCGTCCACTCCAGCGTCCCGCCCGGGCCTGGTTTCGATAGGACTCGAAAAGCCGCTCCGTGGCCAGCCGTGCAGCCTGGCGGGCTTCGCTTTCCGTTTGCCGGGCTTCCCCCTCCGCCTTGACCGCACGTCCCAGGTTCGCCTGGACCGCGTCGCGCTGGTCGCGCAGCCGCACCGCGGCCACTGTCGCGCCCACGGCAATCACCACCAGCAGAATCGCCACAGAGCCGGTAAGCGTCGACACTAGCGGGTTGCGTCGACACCAGCGGGCGAATCGCTCCGAGAGGCTTGTCCGCCGGGCGTGGATCGGCTCGTGGCTGAGGAACCGTTGCAGGTCGGCGGCCAGCTCGCCGGCCGTCTGGTAGCGGTCGGCCGGATCGCGATCGACCGACTTCATCACGATTGTTTCCAGGTCCCGCGGCACCTCGGGATTGATACGGCGAAGGCGGGTGATCTCGCCCTCGCTGATACGTTGGATCAATCGACTCCGATCGGTGTCATCAAAGGCCGGACGCAGCGCAATCAGTTCGTAGAGCGTAAGCCCCAGGCCGCGAAGGTCGGTTCTCCCGTCGGCTTTCCCCCGCAGTGCTTCGGGGGCCATGTACCGCAGCGTGCCCAGCAAATCGCCGGTCTCCGTCAGACCCTCTTGTTCGGTCACCTTGGCCAGCCCGAAGTCCGTCACCCACGCGGTGCCGTGGGCGTCCAGGAGGATGTTCGACGGCTTGATGTCGCGGTGGAGCACGCCCTGATGGTGGGCGTAGTCCAGGGCGTCTGCCAATTGCACGCCGATCCGGGCCACGCTCTGCCAGTAGTTGCGGTCGGGATGCGTCGCCGAGGAAACCTCCGTGCTTCCCGGCAGCACGGCCGTCGAAGACGAGCCGGATGAGCCACCGCCTCCTGCGGCGCCGGCTTGGATGGGCTCCAGTTTGGGCTCCCCGCGAGCCCCGCTTTCGGCCCCGGGCGTCGTGTCGGCCGTCGCGACGGCCCGCCGCCGAGGAAACTGTCCGGACAACATCTGCCGTCCCACTTCGCTGCTTTTTGAGGCATGGCCAAATTCGGCGTCCGTTGGCTGACGCCGATCGGGCGGTTCCGTTCCCGAGAGGCGGTTGCCCTGGCGGAGCCATTTCAGCTCCGCCACCACTTCGTCCAACGGCTGGCCCTGGATCAACTGCATCACGTAGTAGTGGGTGTCCCCTTCCTGGCCCACGCCGAAGACCGGCACGATGTTGGTGTGGTGCAGGCGTCCCGCCGCCCGGGCTTCGCGCTCAAAGCGGGATAGCTGCTTCGAGCCGCTGATGAAACCGGGCCGCAGCACCTTCACCGCCACGTGACGCCCCAGGGACTCCTGCTCCGCCTCATAGACGATGCCCATGCCGCCCCGGCCCACTTCCCGCAGGATGCGGTAGTCGCCAAGGTGTTTCGGTGGACTGTCGTCGGGGGCGGGAACCCTCCCGGTGATGTCCTTTGGGCCGGGCTTGAGCCGCTCAACCGTCACTAGCGCCGGGAATAGCTCACGAATTCCGTCGGCCAACTCTGGGCGTTTAGCCCGGATTATTCAAGAATTCGGGAATTCTTGAGCCTCCAAGGGTAT
>CAZUAM010000673.1:0-3846 GCA_964618095.1 uncultured Planctomycetaceae bacterium
AGACTCAAGATCCTCGGCATTCACAAGACGAAGTACGCTTTACTCGGATGAGCCCGAATTCTTGAATAATCCGGGCTAAGGCACCTGCTGCCGGTAAAAACTGCTGAGCGTCCGCACCCGGTGGACCAGGTAGGCAACCGCCACTCCCAGGACGCCCAGGGCAAGCATGGTGATCACGTGGCGATCCGCATCGGTATCAAAAGTGACGCCCGAGTAGTTCTCCGGGCAGAAGTAAAAGTGGGCCACGAGAATCCCGTAGGAGGCCAGTGATAACGCGGTCATGAACCAGACGAATCGCACCCGAAACCAGAGGCCGGAGCCCACGATCAGCAGCGGGTATCCGACGACCAGCGGGCTGGCCACGCCATCGGCCACCAGCAACACGGCCAGCAACAGTAACGAGTCGAGCGCGCCCCATACGAACCTTGCGGGCATCGACCAGCGGCGGCCGTCGTGAAGCCGCTGGCAAACGATCGAAGCGGTCGTCCAGACCGCAAGGATAACCGCGATTTTCAAGTGGAAAGGCCACTTTGCCGGCTCGTCGCCGAAGGGGTACTTGCGCTTGACCGCGTCTACGATCAGAAACGCCATGTAGAAGAGCTCCAGGGCCGCGAGGCGCAAGGCCAGGGCGGGCTGGCGGCGGGTCCAACTCCAGAGCCGCTGTCCGAGGTGCGGGGGCCGGACCTCCAGGGCCTCGCCCCGGGCGAAGTGTTCCAGGTCGTCGGCCAAGGCCCCGGCCGAGGAGTAGCGATCGCCGGGCGACTTGGCCAGGCACTTCAGGCAGATCAACTCCAGCTCCCGCGGGACCCGCGGGTTCAGCCGCCTGGGCAACATCGGTTCGCGGCTGAGCACCTCCATCAGCGTATCGAGCGGATTGTCTCGGCGAAACGGCGGCCGGCCGGTCAGGAGTTCGTAGAGGATCGCGCCCAGGCTGTAGATATCGGTGGCCGGCCCCACCTCGCGGGTTCGTCCGGCCGCCTGTTCCGGGGCCATGTAGGGGGGCGAGCCGGCAATCACGCCGGTGGCCGTGATCTCGGAGTCGGGGGCGAAGACCTTTGCCAGCCCGAAATCGGTCAGGTAGGGCTCCCCCTCGGCGTCCAGGAGGATGTTCGACGGCTTCAGATCGCGGTGCACGATGCCCTGCTGGTGCAGGTGGTCTACGGCCCGGGCAACCGCGGCCAACAGCCGGACGGCGGTTTCGAGGTCGATCGGCTTCTGGGCGATCCGCTCGGCCAGGCTTTCGCCCTGGATGTATTCCATGGCGAAGTAATGCTGGCCGTGGAGTTGGCCCACGTCGTGGATGTGGACGATGTTCGAGTGCTCGACCCGGGCGGCGGCCTTGGCCTCGGCGTGGAAACGGCGGACGTGCTCGGGCGAGGCCAGGTGACTGGCCAGGATCATTTTGATGGCCACGGTGCGCTCCAGCCCGGTCTGGCGTGCCTTGTAGACGACGCCCATGCCGCCACGGCCGATTTCGTTGAGCAACTCGTACTGCCCGAAGGCACGCGGGAGTTCGCCCAGGGCGGATCGCGTGTCGGGCATTTGTTCCCCGCCGGCCACGGGACCGGCCGCAGGCGGCGGCGCCACGCTTTCGAGCGTTTCCAGAACGTCCAGGGCCCAGGCCAGGTCGGGCCGGTCGCGAAGCAGTTCCTCTCGATCCGGCGACTCCCCGGCCTGGAGGCGTGCCAGGTAATCGTCCAGAGCACTCAGCACATAGGGATCGTCGCGTGGGGCGTTCACTGATCGTCCCCCAGCACTTCTTGCAGCTTCCTGATGGCTCGCATCCAGAGCATCTGCACGGCGGGGCGGGAGCGGTGCATCCGCTCGGCGACGTCGTTGAAGGGGAGCCGCTGGAGGTTCCGCAGGACGATCACCTCTTGATAGTCGGGCGGCAGCTCGGCCAAGGCGGCGGTCAGCCGCAATTCGTTGTCCAGGCGGAGAAACTCCTGGCTGGGAGTGGCCTGCGGGGCGGCCGGCTCGGGGGCACCGGAGGATCGGGTGTCGGCCGCGTCGCGAAAGCGGACTTCACGGGCGGCCTGGCGCTTGGCAGTGCCCCGATAGCGGCGGACGAAGTCGGCCGCGTTGTGCGAGAGGATCTTCCGCAGCCAGGCCAGCCACTCCTTTTCGGAGGTGCCTTGGAAGGCGTTGAAATCACGATGGGCCTCCAGCATCGTCTGCTGGACCAGGTCCGAGGCGTCGACCTTCACCCGCAGCCAGCTCTCGACCTGGCAGCGGGCCACGAACCCCAAGTAGCTCCGGCAGAGCGCGAACAGCCGTTCCCGGCCCTCGGCGTCGCCCTGGCGGGCCCGCTCGATCAATTCGGAGACCTTCGGCCTTTCCGGCTCTTCCGCGTCGCCCATGGGTCCACCGTCCAGCCTGATCGTGGGGCATTGATTGGAGTCTACTCCACTTGGCCGGCGATTTCCAGGCGGGCTTGCCGATGGGGGTTGTGCGGCTTAGAATCCCCCCAGAAGGAGTCAAGCTATGGAGCGACGGGAGCTTCTCGACCAGATTAGGGCCCGCCTCCAAGAGGCGTTCGGCCAGCGGCTACGGGGCGTCGTCCTGTACGGCTCGGAAGCCCGCGGAGAAGCCCGCCAAGACAGCGACATCGATGTGCTGATGCTGCTGGAAGGGCCGATCCGGTTGGGACGCGATATCGACCTCGGCGTAGAGGCCCTGTATCCATTGATTCTCCAGGTCGGCCGGACGATCGAGGCTCTGCCGGTGAATGTGCGGGATTACGAGGCGGGGCTTATCGGGCTCTACCGGGAGGCGGAGAAAGAAGGGATCCGGGCATGACTGATGAAGCGTTGCGGTTTTGGCGACGCGCCCAAACTGCCCTTGATGCTGCTCGGCGGAACCTGGAAATTGACGCCTCCACTGCGGCGAGCCGAGCATACTACGCGGCCTTATACGCTGTTTCGGCGTTGTTGGCATCGGAAGGCAAGACCTTCAAGAGCCACACCGGCGTTGACGCGGCCGTCCACCGCGATCTAGTGCACACCGGTCGCTGGTCGAAAGATCTTGGGAAGACCTTCAGCCAGCTACACACGCGCCGAATAGCCGCGGATTACGACGTTTCGAGATCGCCATCGATTGAGGAGGCTGAAGAGGCCGTCGAGAAAGCTGAACGAATCGTCGAGGCCGTGCGAAGCTCTTGTCCGCAACTGGGGTAGATCTGGTCGCCGCGTCGCATGGGCACGCAAGCTACCCTCCGGCACGCATCAGACAACCAATACTGTATGACGGTCGGTCAGCCCCCCTCGACGACGGCCTGGAACCCCAGGGCCTCGATCATCCGGTAGTCCTCCTCGGGCGTTTGGCCTTTGGTGGTCAGGTAGTCGCCGACGAAGATCGAGTTGGCCGGGTAGAGGCCCAACGGCTGGAGGCTGCCCAGGTGCATCTCGCGGCCGGCGGCGATCCGCAGCTCACCGCGGGGATTGGCCAGGCGAAACAGGGCCAGGACCTTGAGGCAATATCGCGGGTTGAGGCGGTGCACGCCTTCCAGCGGGGTGCCGGGGATCGGCTGGAGGAAATTGACCGGCACCGCCTCCACGGCCAACTCGCCCAGCCGCAGGGCCAGCTCGACCACGTCAACGTCCTCTTCACCCATGCCCACGATCCCGCCGGAGCAGATCTCCAGTCCGGCCTGGCGGACCGCCCGGAGCGTGTTAAGGCGGTCTTGATACGAGTGGGTGGTGCAGATCTGGGGATAAAACCGCCGGCTGGTGTTGAGATTGTGGTTGATCCGATCCACGCCGCAGGCCTTCAGCCGGGCCGCCTGCTCGGCGGTCAGCAATCCGGCCGAGACGCAGAGCTTCAGATCGAAGGCGGCCTTGATCTGCG
>CAZUAM010000674.1:0-3825 GCA_964618095.1 uncultured Planctomycetaceae bacterium
ATTTGCCGGAACGGCCCGAAGGGTGCTTCGCACAAATTGGACCCGTCCCCTTTTTCCCGGGCAGTCAATCCCAAGAGTTGACAACTGATAACTGACCACCGACAACTCCCTACTTGGCTGTTCAACCTTGCGCTGTAGTATTCGGCACCCTCCCCACCCCACGTCCCCCATTATCGTCGCCCATACCAGCCCTGCAAGCCTTCGGGCGACGCTCCAAGGCCCGTTCACGGCCCAGATTCACGTGCCCGGTTTGAGATGCACGTCTTGACCACAGGAGGCTTTGGCCGGCGAAGCCGCCCGCGCGATGCCCGTCTGCCCCTTCGCCCACTCGGCCGGCAGCAATCCCGAATTCTGAACCTCTTTGGGAGGAACCCTCCCAAAGCTTGACTTCGGCGCACGGGCAAGTATGGTTAGGATCGTGCCGTTCGGGCCGTTGATCCGGCGCGTGCCGGAGCTCGAACGGCTGCTTGCAGAGCTTGAAGGAAAAAACATGAGACAGGCCAAGCCTACTAGCATTCTACGTGTTTCTCTGTCGGCCTCGATCGCGCTGCTCGCATTGGCACTCACCCAGCAAGCCGGCGGCCAAGATCGCCAGACGATCAATGCCATGGTCAAGGAGATCGAAGCCGCACGCCAAACCCGTACGCAGATGCAATCCCTGACGAAAACCTACGGCCCCTTTTCCATTCGGGAGGCCTACGATATCCAGGCCGCTCTGGCACGAGAGGTGTCCAAGTCGCTGGGACCCGTCGTGGGTTACAAAGTCGCCTACGCCAGCAAGGCCGCCCAGAAGCAGTTCGGCATGGATCAACCCGCCAGCGGGCCGTTCTTCCTGCTTCAGCGCGTGCCCAGTGGGTCGCGCCTGCCCGCCAGTGCCTTTATGGAAATCACGCTGGAAACCAAAGTCGCCTTCACGTTGGGCCGGCGCATCGACCGGCCCATCAAAGACCTGGGGGAGTTGAAGCGGTGCGTGAAATGGGTGCACGCCGCCTTCGACGTCGGTGACTACCGCTTCGCAGCCGGAGATCCCAAGCCCAAACCGCAGGACGCGATCGCCACCGGTGTGGGCGCCCATTTCTTCGTTCTGGGTCCGGCCGTCGATCCAAGCAGTGTGGAGATCGAAACGGTCACGCTCAAGCTGGCACGCAATGGCCGGATGCTCCGTCAAAGCCCAGCCACCAACGTAATGGGCAGCCCGTGGAACTCGTTGCTTTGGCTTGCCAACCACGTAGTCGAGCTTGGCGGCGCCTTGGAGCCCGGCGGCATCGTGCTGAGCGGCACGGCCGCCCCGGCCTACAAGGTCAAAGGAGACGAGATTAAGGGCGCCTACGTCGGCGATTGCGGCCCCTTGGGAAGAGTCACCCTGACAATCGGTAACCGCTCACAAAGGTAGAAGCAGTACGGGGGCTTCGCAACAACTCCACAACGCAAGTCCGTATCATGTGACGTTTCTCGGCGGCCGCCTTGAGGGTTGCGGTCGTGGTCTCGCTTTGGGGGCTCGAACTGCCCCGGCCCTCTCTAAATGCATCCCTGCCCGTCATCAGCTCGCCGCGGGTCGCCGTGCACATGGGAGCCACCGGGAATTCCCTCAGCCGGATGCTCTGCCGATACAGCCAATCAAGGTTCGGCGTCTTCAGCACCGGGTTGCCGTGACGGCAAAGATCCCCTTAGCCCTGATCATCCGCCAGGACGAGAATCACGTTGGGCCTCTCAGCCGTGGTCGCCGCCGTAGCCAACGAAAGCCGGGACGCGGGCAACCCCACGGCCGGACCATCGCAACGGTTTGTTCGCCTTCACCTTCTTCCTCGGGCGAAGCCGTTACGCGAAAGGGGCTGACGGCCCCTGTCCCTCGGTCGGGATAGGCTCGGTGATGAACGCGCCGGGCCAGCCGCCGTGCTGGTCGATGACTTCGTCGATCTCGGCCATGATACGGATTATTTCTCCCAGGGCAATCACGATTCACTGGTAGTGGGCAACGTCCTCGTTAGTACTGCTGAGCGTCAGGGTTACGAAGGGGACGGCCTGTTTTCGTTGTTATCTCGCGGACGGTCTGGAATTGGGTCCGCGGCCAGACGCCATCCGGCTCGTACCATCTCTGCCAAGATGATGTACGAGACGAACGGAGCGCCATGGTGTTTGGTTCCGGCAAACTTATAGTCAGCAACGAAATCGTTGAAAACCAAACGCAAGTCCTCAGGCAGAGAATTGCGGGCGTGTTCGTGCTTCTCGCTTCTCTTTGCTTGGTCCATGCCTCTCTTCTTCCAAGCTTCGAAAGCAATGACGCCACTCGCCAAAGCGTGGGACCTTGATTGTCTCACTCCTGACAAGTGCTCTGAGCCTCCTGTACGTGAAAACCGCAACCTTCTATGCGTTCGTATTCACGCTTGCAGTCTCCTCGGATGTCAGGCCGTACATGCGGTAGACAATCTGGTCAATCTCATGCTCCATCGCAATGGTGTCCGCGGACCCACGTGCGCCTCGGCATCACCTGGTGGGCTTCCTATGGCAGCGGAGTTTCTCCTCGTGTCCCGGCATTATTGCACGAGTGCGTAACCCCAGATATGGCCAAAGGTTAGGACAATCGGTCCAGGAGGCACTAACGTGGATCCTGGTTTGAACTTACGTGATCTGTGCAACACTCGCGGGATACGAGGATAAATCGTGGCGACCGAGAAAGCCGCCAGTTCCCAGGCGATGTATGATGCCTTAAATGTTATCGAGGGACAGGCCGTATTCGCCGGCGCTGAGCATGATGCGCACGTGCGTGTCGCCCAGCACAAGGAAACCATCTATATCGACCTCGGTACACCCGACTGGCGAGCAATCGAGGTGACCGCAACAGGCTGGCAGGTCATCGAGAACCCGCCCGTCGGGTTTCGACGTGCCAAGGCCATGATGGCTTTGCCCATGGCGACGAAAGGCGGGGCCGTCGGCCAGCTTCGCCGGTCCGTCAACGTCTCCGACGACGATTGGCCCCTTGTGGTGGCCTGGTTGTTGGCAGCGATGCAACCGGTCGGTCCGTATCCGGTGCTGTGCCTCCATGGGGAGCAAGGATCCGAAAAGGCCACAGGGGCAAGGGTACTGACGTCGCTTGGCGACCCAAGCAGCTCACCAGTCCGAAGTGAGCCACGAGAGCCCCGTGACCTGATGATAGCAGCGAAAAACGGCCGGGTCATCGCCCTGGACAATCTGAGCCGCTTGCCCGTTTGGCTGGCGGATAACCTCTGCCGTCTGTCGACCGGCGGTGGTTTCAGCACCCGGATGTTGTACCACAACGACGAGGAAATCATCTTCGACCCCACGAGGCCAGTCATCATCAACGAGATCGAGGAGCTGGCCACTCGGAGCGACCTGCCGGACCGGTCGATGCTTGTGAATCTCCCAACCATACCCTCACCATCGGCCGATACGCCCATACACCGTTGCACGACGCGTAAGGTGCCCCGGAAGGTCTGCCAAACCTCACGCAGGCGACTCCGCAAACTGAGGGGCACCAGCGGGAAGCACTCCGGCCGACCGGGACCGATGACGCCCGGGCCGACGCCGGAACGCCGACCACACGAAACCGCAGCGACTTACGGCGAGAAAAGGGTCAGCATCTGGGGCAGCAGTTGGGCGGCAAATCGGGGCAAATCCTGGCAAGCAACGGCGAAAAGACAACCAAGGCGACCGACCAAGCGGACAAGCCGCAAGTCGTTGCCCTGCCAAGAAATGAGAATCGCCGACGAGTCGTGGCGACTGCCGGCGAGGAGTACCCCCTAGGGGAGTCGAACCCCTGTCTTCGGACTGAGAATCCGATGTCCTGGGCCACTAGACGAAGGGGGC
>CAZUAM010000675.1:0-3824 GCA_964618095.1 uncultured Planctomycetaceae bacterium
TTCCCGCAGGGGCCGGTCCGGGTGACCGGCATTGCCACCGATGGCAACTCGTTGCGGGACGCGATTCTCGGCGAGGGCATCACGACCGTGGGCGACGCCGAGCTGATCGGCGGCCCGACCTCCGCCGGATTCTGGACCGACGGGGTCAACTCCGGAATCTTGCTGACCACCGGCGAAGCCAACTTCGCCATGGGGCCAAACACCGACGACGGTTGGTTGACCTCGGGCGATGCATCCATGATGGGAGATGCGGAGTTGGACGCCGAGTTCGGCTTGCCCGATCCGATCGACCCATTCTTCAGCGTCACGGAAGACACCACGAGTCTCGAGTTCGAGTTCATCTCGGAAGGCGGCGACCTGTTCTTCGAGTTCGTCTTCGCCTCGGAGGAATATAACGAGTTCGTCCGGCAGGGGTACAACGACGTGTTTGCCTTCTTCCTCGACGGAACCAACATCGCCCTGGTCCCGGGAACCAATGTCCGGGTCTCGATCGATAGCATCAACGGCGGCAATCCCTTCGGCTCCAACCCGACCAATGAGAGGTACTATCACAACAACGATCCCAACGACGGCGGCCAATACCTTGATTTGATCGGGTACGACGGCTTCACCGAGATCCTCACGGCTCAAACCCTGGGACTGGCACCGGGGCCTCATACGATCCGGCTGGTGATCTCCGACGTGGGGGATCAGGTCTTGGATTCCGGCGTATTCATCAAGTCGGGCAGCTTCTCCGACCAGAGACCGCCGGACGCCCCGCCGCCGTACAGCGTTTCCTTGATCTCCTCCGATAAGACCGACGCGAACCTCTTTCGTGATCAGGGCCAGGTGATCATCGAGGCCAACACGATTTTCGACTCCGAGGAATACGCGATCGTGGTCGACGCCGCCGGCCGGGACACCTCGGCCAACTGGCCGCATCCCGGCTCGGTGGCCCCGCTGCGGGAGGTCAACACCCAGCGGCTGGTCCCCGGCGTGACGATCGAGAACAACCTGATCGCCTACGGCGGAGACGGCGGGATCCTCTTCAGCGGCGAGCCTAACCCAGCCGGCACGCCAACCGCGGCCGTACCGTTCGGGCGGATCGTCAACAACACCATCTTCGGCGGCGTTACTACCGTGCCGCCGTCGCTGCCGGCCGTGAGCTTTGTCCCGTCCGGACCTGCCGTGCCGATGTTCGGCACCGACAGCGATTGGACGGTCGTGCCGCCGCCGGGCGTGATTCCCAACGACGATCTTTCCACCGCCATTCAGGATTTCGGATTCACGTTCGAGTTCTACGGCAACGACTTTACGCAGTTCTATATTAACAATAACGGGAACATCAGTTTTGAGCAGCCGCTGTGGGATTTCACACCCAGTGGATTCCCCTACGTCGATCCCTGGACCGGGCAGGCGATACCGATGGTGGCCCCGTTCTGGGCCGACGTGGACACCCGGCCGTATCCCGGCAGCCCTCCCGGCAGTTCGACCGGATCGGTTCACCTGGCGACGGGAACCAGCCCGGCCGGGAATGCGTTCGTCCAGATCGATTGGGTTGACGTGGGCTACTACGATACGACGATCGCGGCGATCGTGCCGAATCTCGGGTACCAAAACAACTTCACGTTGTACATCGAGGACGATCCGCTCGGCGACATCATCGCCTTCGGCTACGGAAACATGGAATGGACGACCGGCGAGGTCGACTCTCCGCTGATGAACGGCTTCGGTGGAGAGGGGGCCCAGATCGGGTTCGACGCCGGCAACATGATCAATTCCTTCAACGTCTCGCGCCCCAGCAGCCAAGCGGACCTGGCCGCCTTGATGGCCAGCAACAACGGGCAGATCGTCTTCCAGATGGATCCGAGCACGGGGATACCCGTCGGCAGCGGCGGCGGGGCGGGGATCCGCGTCGAGGAGAACGCCAGCCCGACCATCCTCAACAACATCGTGGCCGGCCTGGACACCGGCATCGACGTCGACGCCACCTCCAGCTCGACGGTGATCGGCGGCACGGTCTACAAGGGCAACCAAGCCGACTACGGACCGACAACGTTGCCGGGGGCCTTTGCGGCCACCGAGATCCCGCTCGGCCCCGACGACCCGCTGTTCGTCAACGCGCTCAGCGGCAACTTCTATCTGGCGGCGGGCTCGCGGGCGATCGACAGTTCGGTCAACTCGCTGCCGGATCGACCCGAGCTGACCACGGTGCGGGCCCCGCTGGGAATCCCGCCCTCGCCGATCCTGGCGCCGGACCAGGACCTGTACGGCCAGTTGCGGGCGGACGATCCCGACGTGGCGCCGCCGCCGGGGATGGGGCTGAACGTCTTTAAGGACCGCGGCGCGCTGGACCGCATCGACTTCGACGGCCCCGCCGCGAAGTTGATCGTGCCACTGGACAACGACGCCGGGGGAATCGACCGCAACCCCGTGCCCCACGAGGTCTTCCTGACCGGCGAGATCGTCTCCGAGTTCGCGATCCAATTGTCCGACAGCGGGAGGGGGATCGACGACAACACCGTGAGTCCCGCCACCGTCACGCTGCTCCGCGACGGAGTGTTGTTGACTGAGGACCTGGACTACGTGTTCAGCTACGACCGGACCAACGACGTGATCCACCTGATTGCGGCGGCGGGGGTCTGGACCCACGACAGCATCTATCAGATCCAACTCGATAACTCGTTCTCCGACGGCAACTGGGTGGGGCCGATTCAAGACCTGGCCGCCAACCTCTTGACCCCCAACCAGCAGGACGGCACAGTCAAGTTCACCATCCAGCTTGGCGGGGGTACCGATTATGGCGACGCTCCCGATCCGACCTTCCCGACGTTGCAACCTGCCGGGGCCAGCCACGAGATCGTCGAGGGCTTCTTCCTGGGGTTCGGGGTGGACCCCGACGCAAACGGGCGGCCGTCGCCTGCGGCAGATGCCGATGCATTTGACGACGGCGTCACGTTCGATACCGACGTGCCAACGGCCGGCCAAGCCCAGGTCACGGTCCGGGCTTCGGCAGCCGGGCGGTTAGACGCCTGGATCGACTACAACCGCAACGGTGTGTGGGAAGATACCGAGCAGATCTTTGCCAGCGAACCGCTGGTCGCAGGCCTCAACCCCCTGACGTTCACGTCCCCCGGCGGTGTCGGCGCCGTGGCCGGCGAGAGCTTCGCCCGCTTCCGCTTCAGCACCGCAGGCGGCCTTCTGCCCGGCGGCGCGGCCAGCGACGGTGAAGTTGAAGACTATCAGGTGCAACTGGTGTCCCCCCGCTGGCAAAACCCGACAAACAACCTGGACGTTAACGGTGACGGGGTGCTCTCCCCGCAAGACGCCCTGTTTTTGGCCAACTTCCTCTACTTCAACGGGCAGCAGCCGGTGCCCGATGGTCCGGGAACTCCACCGTTCCCGGCCGACCCCCCGCCCTATTACGACGTCAACGGCGACAACTTTGTCGGTGTCCAGTATGGTTTGTTGGTCGTCACGGCGTTGAGAAATCAACCGGCCCCCGAAGGCGAGGGCGGGCAGCTTCCCGCCCAGACGGCAAGTTCGTCATTCGTCTTCACAGAAACGGTCATCCCATCGGTCACGGTCGGCGGCATCCCCAGCACCAACGATCGTGCCCTGGCGGAGGCCGTCGTCGCAGCCGGCAGCACGATCAGCGGGAACCCGGTCAGCGAACCAACCGCTGCGTCGTCCGACCGCGTCGCTTTGGCTGCACTGTTCTTCGCCGACACGGTGACGCCGTCGGCCAGACTTGGCGGTATACCAAGCATCAACAATCGCGAGCCAACCGCTGCGCCGTCCAACCGTGTAGCCGCGGCGGTGGACCAGATTATGTCGGCCACCTC
>CAZUAM010000676.1:0-3823 GCA_964618095.1 uncultured Planctomycetaceae bacterium
CCGCGCTACACTAAATTCGACGAGGAGTTGTCTCAAACCGGTTGACACGTTCCGCACCGGGGCTCCGGCCGGCACGGACCGTGTCGGATACGCCCCGGAGGCCCATAATCCCGGCGACGGGGGCTTCCGCAAGCCGGGAACAGCGAACACAATGGAGGTTTCGGCTGTCCTGCTGAGTGTGGCACTGGCCGGCCCCCCTGGATTTCCGGGAGTGGCTGGCGGACCGGCGGGGCACAGGTTGCCAGATTGCATGATTTCCTCGGCGAAGTTGGGGGCCATGGGGGAGCGCACAATGGGTTCCGGTGACTTGAACATCCTGCGTATCGACAGCCGGCGGGACGACATCCGCTCCGCGATGGCCACGCTCCGGGAGCGGCTCAGCCTGCGGGGGGACGTGGTCAGTGAGGCCGGCCGGAAGCTCACCATCGAGGTCTTCGGCGAGCCGCTCAGCCCCGTGCAGGTCGTCCGGCGGATCTGCCGCGACGTGCAGGAGAAGGGGCTGGCCGCCGTGCTCGACTACTCGGCCCGGATCGACAACGCCGAACTGACGGCCGAAACCCTCCGGGTGCCCAAGAAGGAGCTGGCCAAGGCACGCGACGACGCCGATCCGCAACTGCTCGAGTCGGTCCGCCGGGTACGGAAGCGGATCTCGAGCTTCCAGCAGGCCATCCTGCATCACGACGTGCGGCTGGATCGCCCGGACGGGTACCTGGTCGAGCGGTATCTGCCTTTGGAGCGGGTGGGGATTTGTGTGCCGGGTGGTGCCGCGGCCTATCCCTCGACCGTGTTGATGACCGCCGTGCCCGCCCAAGTGGCCGGCGTCGGGCAACTGGCCGTGGTGGCGCCGCCGACGAAGTTCGGGGCCTTCAACCCCGACGTGCTGGCCACCTGCTGCGAGCTGGGCGTTACCGAGGTTTATCGGCTCGGGGGGGCCCAGGCCGTGGCCGCGCTGGCCTACGGCGTGGAGGGTATCCCGCGGGTAGACAAGATCGTCGGGCCGGGCAATCTCTTTGTGGCCCTGGCCAAGAAGTACGTCTACGGCGAGGTGGACATCGACTCGATCGCCGGGCCCAGCGAAGTGGTGGTGATCGTCGATCGTTCGACGCGACCGCAGTACACCGCCAGCGACCTGATCGCCCAGGCCGAACACGCCCCGGGCGCCAGCGTGCTGATCGGCTGGGACCGGCAGGCCTTGGACGCCGCCGTGGACGCGCTGGCCCGGCAGTTGGACGAGCTGGACCGCGGCGAGCTTGCCCGCGAGAGTCTCGAACAGTTCGGGGCGGTGATCCTGACCCGCGACGCCGACGAGGCCTGCGCGTTGACCGAACAGATCGCCCCGGAGCACCTCCACATCGCCACCGAGGACGCGGAGCACCTGGTCGGGAGGATCCGCCACGCGGGGGCGATTTTCCTGGGCAACTACACCCCGGTGGCCCTGGGCGACTACGCGGCCGGCCCCTCCCACGTCCTGCCCACCAGCGGCACGGCCCGATTCGCCAGCGGGCTGTCGGCCAACGACTTCCTGCGGGCGGGCAGTATTCTGCACTTCACTCGGGCGGGGATGATCAACCTGGCCCGCGACGTGCAAGTGCTGGCGACCAAGGAGGGGCTGACGGCGCATCGGGCAAGCGTGGAAATCCGGATGAAGGACCGACAATAACAGCCGCCTGCGGCTGAGCAGTGCCGCCCGCGACCGTGGCGTCCTGATTCGAATGTGCCGCAGGTCCCCTCGCTGGCCGCCCGGCCCAGGCCGTGATCGAACAGATCAGAAGCCGCGTGGCCGGTTCCACCTGGAGCGACGGCGGCAGCCCGGGCGTGCTGCAGCTCGACGGGCCGTCCGGGTGCCTGATCGTCCTCCAGTCGCCGCCGGTCCAGGCGGCGATTGAGCGGCTTTTGGCGGAGCTGCGAGACTGATGCGGCCGTGGGGCGACCTCGGTGGTCCTTGGTCGTACACTTCTTTGTCAAGGGGTGTTCATAGACACGCGGTGCCGCGATAATACGGACGAGCTGGCAGCCGCAACGCAACGTAACGCGCTGGCCGGACAGCATTTACGCCGACAGGTGGCCAGCACCGGCCGGAACATTATTGGGCATCCGTCGCCACTTTATCGCTCAGGCGATGCCTGGCCGGGGGATGCTGGGGTGCTATTGAGCACTTCCCTGCCCCGATAACAGACCGCAGGGCGACTGCCCGAGACCACCTAAACCGTTGCACCCCCGCGACTTGTGTGCTAGAATCACCGTCATCGGGTGGGGACGTTATTGGGCACGGGCGCGCCCCATTCGCATTCTCGGGTTGCTCAATAAACAGTACTTACATGCCAAAGGCGCGTGTGTCCTATGGACGCATCAGTGTTCACGGTCGCGGAGCAAATCGAAGACACGTCTGCGCAGCTACCACATGTGGTCATACTTGGCGCCGGCGCGAGCGTTGCGGCGTGCCCCGATGGCGACAAATCGGGCGCCAAGTTGCCCGTCATGAACGATTTGATTGAGACGCTTGGCCTCTCGGACGACCTCGATCTGGCCGGGATAACATGGCGTTGTCGGAATTTCGAGGACGTGTACAGCAGCATTTGCAGCGTCCCGCAGCACGCAAACCTTACCCAGAAAATCGAATCAGAAGTCTCCGCGTACTTCGGTTCTCTAGACCTGCCCGACACGCCTACTGTTTACGACTATTTAGTTTTATCACTTCGCGACAAGGACGTGATCGCGACGTTCAACTGGGACCCCTTTCTTTGGCAGGCCTGTGCGCGGAATCACGAGAAAGCGCGAATGCCGAAGGTCCTATTCCTTCACGGTTGCGCCGTTATCGGTCATTGCTCGAAGCACAACAAGCAAGGACGTGTGGGCACCTTCTGCACGGAATGCAATCAGCAGTACCAGCCAACGAGGCTTTTGTATCCAGTCGCCGAAAAAGACTACGTGTCCGACCCCTACATCGCTAGCCAATGGAAAACACTGAAGGCCGCGTTGGATGCGGCATTTATCCTGACGATCTTCGGATATGGGGCACCAGCAACGGACAAGGCAGCTGTTGATTTGATGCGCCAAGCGTGGGGCCGCCCCGAAGATCGATCCCTTGAACAGATTGAAATGATTGACATCAAGAACGAGGATGAACTGACCCATACGTGGGACAGTTTTGTTTATTCGCACCACTACCAGACCACCGATGACTATTTCGAGTCCCTGTTCGCACAATATCCCCGGCGTACTTGCGAAGCTTTGTGGCAGTCACTGATGGAAGCACGCTACCGAGAAGCCAATCGCGTTGAAAAGCTGGATACTCTTGACGAATTGCAGAAATGGTTTGATCCGCTCCTAGCGGCTGAGAAAAAGAGCATGTAACAAATCGTTGAAGCGGAGCGGCTACTTTTCCGGCGATTCAACGGTTAAACTGTTCGGATGGTTTTCGATGATTCGGGTCGGTGCCTAATGGTCCGCCGCCGGGTTAACTTTGTCGTTAGCTGCAAAACCCGTAACGGAGTGCCTAATGACTGCGGACGACCACCCGCTCGACGCCACCGACGGAGAGAAAGCTGGCGAAGTTGTCGCAATCGCCCTTAACGCAGTGCCGATAGCAGGCGGCGTCATGTCCGACATCGCCGGCGCCATCATTGCGAAACGACAAAACCGTCGCCTCAATCAGTTTCTCATTACGCTTGCCGAGAATCTCAAGGACCTGGAATCACGGGTAAACACAGAGTTTCTCCAAACCGACGACTTTCAAGACCTCGCCGAAGACCTGTTCTCCAAAGCAGCCGAAACGCGACAACAAGAAAAGCTGGACGCGTTTCGTGCAAACTTCGTGCACACG
>CAZUAM010000677.1:0-3821 GCA_964618095.1 uncultured Planctomycetaceae bacterium
GCCGACCAGCGCGGCGTCCAGATCCGCCGCTACGAGATCATCTACCAGGTTAACGAAGACCTCAAAGCCGCCCTGGAAGGAATGCTCAAGCCCGAACAGCACGAAAAGGATCTGGGCCGCGCCCTGGTGCAACGCACCTTCCACATCAGCCGCATTGGCACCGTGGCCGGCTGTCGCGTGCTGGCGGGCAATATCGAACGCGACTCCCGCGTCCGCGTAATCCGCGAAAACCGGATCATCGGCGTCTACCCGCTCAATTCGCTCAAACGCGAGAAAGACGACGCCCGCGAAGTCCGCGAAGGTTTCGAATGCGGCATGAAGCTGGCCGGATTCAACGATCTTAAGGAGGGGGATATCCTCGAGGCGTACAAAATTGAGGAGGTTGCCCGAACCTTCTAAACCAGCCAACACCCGCCCTTTCCCCGTGACCACCGACTTTGCCCGGGGGCTGGGCGGGAGCGCTTCGAAAGCACATCCGCCGTGTGAATGGTCCTCCCGCAAAAACGGGGGCCGGGAGACCAAAGATCTCCCCAGACCCTCGACCAACTGACTACCAACAAAAACCATAGCCAGCTCCAGCCCCCATGACCTCACGACGCGCACAGAAAGTAGCCCAAGCCATTCGCGAAGTCGTCAGTATGGCGATCCTGGCCGAACTCCAAGATCCCCGCATCCAGGACGTGACGGTCACCTACGTGGAAGTCTCCGCCGACCTGCGACACGCCAAGGTGCACGTTTCGGTAATGGGCGATGAGAACCACCAAAACTTGAGTCTACAGGGATTGCAGAGCGCAGCCGGATTCCTCCAGTCGAAGATCGCGCGACAGATCGAGCTGCGTTATACCCCGCGGCTGAAATTCCTGCTCGACCAGGGCGTCAAGCGATCCATCCAGATTTCCCAAATTCTCGAGCAGGTACTGCCCGAGCAGACGCCCCCCGACTCCCCCGATCCGGAAGCACTCCCGCTGGAACCAACCCGCGATGATCTCGTCCCTCCCGGCGGGGACGTTCCGGACGGCTGAGGCCGCGGGGATTAGCCGACAACGATTCTTAACGTCGCATGGAGCCGGAAACAAACGCCCCGTGAATTATGCACCCAAGAAGCTCGGGGCCGCAGGGCCGCAGGGCCGCAGCCAAACCAAACACCGTTTCGTATGGCAAACTGAGAATCTCAAATCGTCTGATGTCAAGTAACCATTCTGCAATTTGCATTCTTCAATTCTCAATTCGCAGTTCCCCCCGTGCCGCCATGCCAAAGGTCTGTAGCCAAAGCAACCTTTTCCGCGTTTGCAGTACGGAACTTCCGAACTAAGATTCTAAGATTCCCAGAGCGATTTTCATGCCATCTGCTAGCCGCACCAAACAGTTCGCCGAGGTGCACAAGGTATTGAAGAGGCACTACAAGCCGGTCAAACCCGACCCCGAACGGCCCGTATTGGAACACCTCTTGCTCGCCTGCTGCCTGGAAGACGCCCATTACGAACCGGCAGAAGAGACCTTTGCGGCACTGGTGCACACCTTCTTCGACTGGAACGAGATCCGGGTCACGTCGATCAGGGAACTTACGGAGGTGATGGCGGGCCTGCCCGACCCCCGCGCCGCAGCCAATCGGCTCAAACGCGTGCTCCAGGGCGTCTTCGAGGCCACCTATTCCTTCGACCTCGAAGATCGCCGCAAAAAGAACCTCGGCCCGACCGTCAAGTGGCTGAAAAAAATCGACGGCACCACCACCTTCTCGGTGGCCTACGTGGTCCAGTCGGCCTTGGGCGGCCACGCCATCCCCATCGACTCCGGCGTGCTGGAAACCTTGTGCCTGGTGGAGTTGATCTCCCATAAGGACGTGCAAGCCCGCGTGGTGCCGGGCTTGGAACGCGCCATCTCCAAGGCCAAGGGGATCGAATTCGGATCCATGCTCCACCAGCTCGGCGCCGACTTTACGGCCAACCCCTACTCGCCACCCCTGCGAAACATCCTCTTGGAAATCAATCCGGACTGCGCCGATCGACTCCCCAAACGACGTGCCCCAAAGCCGGCGCGAAAAAAACCGCCCACCGAACAACCGGAACCGGCCCAGCCCAAACCGGCCCAGCCCAAACCGTCCCATACCCCGCAGAAGAAAACGGCGCCAGGGGAAAAAAAGAAGGCCGCCGGGGGCAAAAGGGCCTCGCCTGCCCCGGACAAACCCTCCTCGGCAGCCAGAAAGAAGCCGGCGGCAACCAACAAAAAGAATTCCTCCTCGCCAGAGGATACGGCCGCGGCAAAAACACCGCCCGATACCGCCAGCAAGGAAATAAAATCGGCCTCGGAGCGACTTGCCAAACGAAAACCGCGCTAAGCCCGATCGCCAGGAGCTTCGCCGTGTACGTTCTCCCTTCGCAGCCCCGCTGGGGCCTCTTAATCCTCTCGGTGTTGTTCGGACTCGCCGCGCCCGCCGCCCGGGCCCCCGGTGCGGAGCCGGCGCGGTCTGCCGACCCGGCCGCTCCCAGCCGGCCCGCACCCCTAATCCTCGAAGACCCGCCCCAACCGCTGACTCCCAAACGGCCGCGAACCGAACTCCAGCAGGATCGCCTCCAAGCGCTCTCGCTGTTTGCGGCCGCACGAACCCACGAGCGGCAACAGCAGCACGCCCGGGCCCTGCGGCTCTATCAACGGGCCCTGCGCCGCGACCCTGAGGCCGTGGCCGTGGCCCGGGCGATTCCCCCGCTGGCCTTGCGTCTGAACCGACTGGCCGAAGCCGTCCGCTATGCCCTGATACTGGCGGAAATGGAACCCGTCGACCCGCTGTTGCTCTGGCGACTGGGAAATCAGCGGAGCCAAGTCCGCGATTACCGCGCGGCAATCAAGTTCTACGAGAAAGCCATCGCCGCCCGCGCAGGCGTCAAACAGACCGCCCTCGACATTACACTGCGCAGGGAGGCCGGCCCCCTCTATTATCTGATCGAAAAGTACGATCACGCCGCCGACTGCTTTGCCCGCGTCAGCTACGCCTTGGATCACCCCAAAGAGTTCGGCCTCGACGAGAGAATTCAGAAGGTGCTGCTGGGTGAGCCGGGAGTGACCTACAACCTGTTCGGGGAGGCGTTTCTGCTGGCCGATCGGATCGACGAGGCGGCGGCCGCCTTCGAAAAGGCCGGCCGTCTCGCCCCCAACCAGGGCCTGCTGCAGTTCAACCACGCCCGCATACACGCCCGAAAAGGCAACCCCCAGAAGGCCCTTGCCGCCTTGGAAGCCTGCTTCAAGGAACATCTCGCCAGCGAAGCCATGGCGCCCTTCGAGCTGCTGGCCAAGGTGCTCGACGAGTTGGGCAAAAAGGCCGAACTCATCCAGCGGCTGGAAAAACTCCGGGCGGAGGATCCGAAAAACCTGCCCCTGCAATACTTCCTCGCCGAACAGTACCACCAGGCGGAACAGTTCGATAAGGCCGAACCGCTTTACCGCGCATCGATCCAAAAAGCCCCCACGCCTACCGGCTACCGCCGGCTGGCCGAAATCTACCGCAAGACCGGGCGTCCCGACGCGCTGCTCGCCCTCCTCGGCGAAGTGGTGGAAAAGACGGGCCTGCTGGAGACGCTGGGTCCCCAAGCCCAGGCCGTCTCCGCCGACGCCCAACTGATACAGTCCCTGGTCCAGACCGCACGCAAAAAGTACCAAAGCGAGCCCAAGGAACTCAACTACCATATGCGGTTTGCCGTGGCCTTGCTGGCCCTGGAAGCCAAACAGTTCGACTCTGCCGCCGAGTTCTTCGACCTGGCCCTGAAGGCCAAACCCGACCAGGCCGTCGAGGTGTTCCTCGACTGGGGCGTGGGACTGTTGCTCGCCGA
>CAZUAM010000678.1:0-3820 GCA_964618095.1 uncultured Planctomycetaceae bacterium
TCGGCGCAAGAATCTACGGGGCACGGCACGACTACAAGACCTTTTCCAAAGCCAAGGTGATCGAACGTATTCTCGGCGACAACCGGGTGGACGGCTCGACGCTGCGGGGATTTGGCGATGGATACGTCGAGATCCAGAACGTGAAGGCCGCCGGTGGTCGCGCCGTCGCGGTCGCCAGCGATGAGGCCGGCCGCGGTGGTCAGGTAGACGCCTGGAAACGGGATCGGCTGATCGGCGTGGGGGCCGATCTGGTGATTCCCGATTACCGCGACTGGCAGGTGCTGTTGCGATATCTGTGGGGCGAGGCAGACACGCCGGGCGAGCCCGGCGGCTAAATGGGCGGTGGAAGGGGGGCTAAATGGGCGGTGCAGGGGAAAGTCCGATGCCCTTTGACAAGTTCGATCGAAGCCGGCTGCGGCTGCGGCCGCTCAGCCAGCGGACGCACGACCTGGACCGCTCGTGCCTCATCTTCCCGGACGGTCCCCGGGAGCCCTTCGAGCACGAGGCGCTGCCGGCCCTTGCCCGGCGGATCATCGAAGCGTCGCGGGCCGGCCGAGCAGTGATTTTCTTCTGCGGTGCCCACGTGCTCCGCAAGGGGAACGGGCCGCTGCTTATCGACCTGATGGAGCGAGGTCTGGTGACGCACCTTGCCCTGAACGGGGCGGGGGCGATCCACGACTTTGAGCTGGCCCTGGTCGGCGGGACCTGCGAGAGCGTGGCCCGCTACGTGGCCTCCGGCGAGTTCGGCCTCTGGAGCGAGACCGGGCGGATCAACCAGGCGGCGGTGGCCGGACACCGGGACGGCACGGGGCTGGGCGAGGCGATCGGCCGGATGGTTGAGCAAGAATCGTTTCCCTACCGGGATACCAGTGTGCTGGCCGCCGGGTTCCGGCTGGGTGTCCCGGTCACGGTCCACGTGGCGATTGGTCAGGACATCATCCACCAGCACCCCAACTTCGACCCCGCCGCCACCGGGGCCGCGTCGTACACCGATTTCCTGATCTTCACCCAGAGCGTGGCGCGGCTCGAGGGTGGTGTGTTTCTGAACATCGGGACCGCCGTGATGGGGCCGGAGGTCTATCTGAAGGCCCTGGCCATGGCCCGAAACGTGGCCCGGCAGGACGGTCGGGTTATCCGGCATTTCACCACCGCGGTGTTCGACCTGCTCCCGCTGAGCGAGCAGATCCACAGCGAGCCGGAGAAGACCGATCCGCGGTATTACTTCCGGCCGCAGAAGACGGTGCTGGTGCGGACCGTGGCCGACGGGGGCACGAGCTATTACGTCCGGGGCGACCACCGCCTGACGGTCCCGGCGCTCTACGACCAGATCATCGCGAGGGCCGGCTCATGAACACCTTCAAAGGTATGTCGGCCGATCGGCTGGAGGAGTTGATCGAGAGATTTCCCCGCCTGCGGATCGCCGTGCTGGGGGACTTCTTCCTGGACAAGTATCTCGACGTCGATCCGGCGCTGGCCGAAGTGAGCGTCGAGACGGGCAAGACCGCCCACCAGGTCGTCGGCATCCGCCACAGCCCGGGGGCCGCGGGGACGGTGGTCTGCAACCTCTCGGCGCTGGGCACGGGCACGCTGCACGCCGTCGGCTTTACCGGCGATGACGGCCAGTCGTACGAGCTGCGCAGCGACCTCAGGCAGCTCCGCTGTGGTACGGATCACCTCCACTACGATCCCCAGCGACTCACGCCGACCTATCTGAAGCCCCGCGACACGACTGATCCCAGCCTGACCGGCGAGCACCAGCGCTACGACACCAAGAACCGCACGTTGACCTCCCCGGCCATCGAGCAGCAGATCGTCGACTCGCTCGACGGGCTCTTGCCGGGGCTTGACGCGGTGATCATCGCCGACCAGGTGGAGGAAGAAGACTGCGGGGTGATTACGGCCGGGGTTCGCCGGGCGTTGGCTTCAGCGGCCGGACGCCATCCGAAGGTCGTCTTCTGGGCCGACAGCCGCCGCCGCACCGGGAAGTTTTGCGGCCTGGTCATCAAGCCCAACCAGTTCGAGGCCGTCGGCAGGGAAGACCCGCTGTCGGGCGACCAGGTGGACCTTGCCGAGTTGGCCGAGGCCCTGCGGCGGCTCCGCGCCCAGACCGGGGCCCCGATCTGTGCGACCCGGGGAGCGGAGGGAATGCTCGTAAGCGATCCCGAGATGACGGTGGTTCCGGGGGTCTGCCTCGAAGGCCCGATCGATCCGACCGGCGCCGGCGACAGTGCCACGGCCGGCGCGGTGCTCGCCCTGGCCGCCGGCGCAGAGCTTCCCGAGGCTGCCCTGGTCGGCAACCTGGTGGCCTCGATCACCGTCGAGCAACTGGCCACCACCGGCACGGCCCGTCCCGGCCAGCTCGCCCAGCGGCTTCGGATGTGGCGATCACAGCGTGGGGGTGCGAGGTGACGGAACGGGAACTCGGACGCAGCTTGTTCGTCGCGCACCCGTTTAGCGGGCGGGCAAGCCCGCCCGCCAAACGCCACACAAAGTCTTGGACCCACCGCGCAGACGCGATCGCCGTGATGCTCACGGCACCTCGACCGCTTCTACCTCCGCGTGGCCTACATCGGCCTTCTTCTTCCGGATTTCGGCCACAAACCCGCCGATGCCCTTGAGCACCGCGGCGGGGAAGACCGTGTGCGAGCGCATGCCGTCCGGGGCAGCCTTCACCACGAATCCGATCGGCGGCGTCTCTGGGAACTCCGGAATCTTGGGTGCGGTTTTCCCCTCGGGCGTGACGGCCGGGATCACCCGCTTGATAAAGTCGATCGTGCCCTTGGGACTGATGTAGCCCACCCAACGGGCGCCGGAGGGCAGCATGGCGGCCGTCTTGGCGACCCCCGGGTCACCGGCCAGGCCGGGCTGGGTACCCTCGGCCGCCTGGAGGCACTGCCGCAGCAGCTTCTTGCTCGTGTAGGCCGCCAGGATCGTATGCTCGTCTGCCGCGGCGATAAAGGCAATCATCTTTCCGCCCGGGCCGAAGAGCTTCTCCATCGTCTCGTCGAAGTTCGGCATCTTCTCCGCGCCGGAAAACATCGGGATCTTCATCGTGAGTTTCAGGGCGGATGCCTCGCCGATCTTGACTTCCTTCAGCTTGACGGGCTTCATGATCGAGCCTTCGGCGTCCTTCAGCAGCCGGTTCATCGCCTGGATGGTCTTGCGGTAATCGGCCAAGAAGGCCTTGCTGTCGTCCACCATCTCGACCACCGCGATGTTGCTGTAGATCGGGTCGCCGGGCTTGCCGACGCCCATCATGAACGACATCCCGCGGAGCCCCTTCATGGATCGGCTGGAGATCTCGATCAACTCGTCAACCTGTTCCGCGCTGAGCCCGTAGATCCCGGGAGCGGCCTTCATGACCGCCGCGGAAAACTGCATCAGGCACTGCCCGGCACTTTCGGGCAGGACTCCCGCCAGGGCGAAGACAAACGGGCCGTCGGGCAGCCCGGTCAGCAGATCGCGCCGCGGCGGCTTGGCGTCGCGGAGGATCTTGGCGGCCTGCCCGCCGGGGGTCACCCGCACCCGCTCGATCAGATGGAGATTCCCGCCGCCGTCGATCCGCCCGGCGATGGCGTAGCTGTTGATTTCTTCCGCGGCCATCTTGATGATCTGCTGGTAGACGTCGAACACGCCGATGGCCGCTTCGATACCCTGCTTCTTATCTTCGGGAAGTGCGGCCAGGGCCGTCTTGGCCTGTTGCAGGGCCTCTTGGCCTTTGGCCGCGAGGAGTTCAACGCCGTGTCGGGTTACCACGGCGGAGACGTCACCCTCGGCCAGCATGCCGCGAAACGGAGCCAGGTCGGCAGCCGCGCGCTTC
>CAZUAM010000679.1:0-3814 GCA_964618095.1 uncultured Planctomycetaceae bacterium
GCCGGTCGTCCGATACGAGAAGATCTCTCGTATCCCCATTGGGATGGGGTGCGTGGGCTCATTCGCCGAGATTGGCGAGTTTCTGGAAGGCCTGGAGGGCCTTCCTCTGGAAATCTGGGCAAACGAACTTAGTCTTACCGGGGCTGAGCAGAATGGGCAAAATGTATCCTGCGAGCTAACCCTGGATGTCTTTACCTATAATTTGGAGAATTCCGATTACGTCGAGCACACCGAATAACCGATAAACCGGAGGAGCCGGGCCAGAGCGCTCAGCGTCCGCCGCGGTCCGGGACAAGATGCCGTGAACCTGAGCAGAATAAGCCGACAATTACGCCGCGAGGTAACCACTCATCCCAAGAAAGCCGCCATCCTGGGATTGTTGTGCCTGGTGGCGCTGTGGTTTTGGGCACCTCTGGTGTGGGGTTGGATCGACGAGGATGATCCGGTAACCGGGGCCCCAGTGGCCCCGCCGGCTGCCAATTCGGCTCCGGCACCGTCGTCCGGTACCCCGGCCCCCTCCAATGCCACACTAAAGAAACCGGAAAGCCCCCAGTGCCCTTGGCACCAACTAGTTCAGTGGATGGACAACGACCCGCGGACCTCGGCCACCAACCCCGTGCTCGGCCGGCGCGATCCGTTCCTGATTCCGCAGACCGAGACGGCCAAGGCCGAGCCCCTAGACGAGCCCGAGGAAACGCCCCCGGCGGCCACGCCGGAAGGTTTGGGCATGGTGCTCTCCAGCACCATCATTGGGCCGCAGCGGCGGGTGGCGCAGATCAACGGAAGATCGTACCGTCAGGGGGAAGCCGTGGAACTGGTCAAAGACGGGCAGCAGATCGAGTTTACGCTGGCCGCGGTATATCCCCGGCGGATCGTGTTGAAGCGGAAGGGAGAGCAATTCGAGTTGACAATCCCGGTCCCGGCCCGCTCCGGCCGAATCGAACTGCTTAGGAACAGAGATTGACCCGCATGTGACGGCAGAAGAGGGAAGGCGGAAGGGGGAAGGCGGAAGGCGGAAGGCGTAGGAGAATGATCGTCCGTGTACTTGGTGTCTTCGATCTCAAACTTCCAATCCCTAATCCCCAATCCCCAATCCCTCGCCCCTAATCCCTAATCCCTCGCCCCGGCGTCACGGATGACCCATGAAGACCTTTCGTCGTATCACGCTACTCTGCTCGTTCGCCGTCCTGGGCGTGGGTCTGGCCGTCTGTGTCGGCTTCTCGACCCTTCCACCGCCGAACCGGCAGGAGCCGCAGTCGCACAAGCATACCGTCGAGAAGCCGAGTCAGCCGCCCGAGCACCGGGAGTCGCTCTCGCAGCCGCTGCTTCGGGCGACGAATCTCCTTGCGCCTCAGCCGCTGCTTCGGGCGACGGACCTCATGGCACCCCGGCCGCCGCTGTGCGTTCCGAGCAGCCCCCTGCCGGCCGAGCCCTATCCGGCCCGAGCCCTGCAGTTCGTCCCCGAAATGGGCAAGGCCAGGTTGCAGCAGGCCTTCGATTTCGTGGAGAAGGAACTCGGCTCCGACCCCGACGCCACCGCCACGGGCCCCAACGCTGCCGCCACGGACTCCAATCCAACCGCCACGGACGCCACGCCGGCGGCACCGCCGGCGGACAACGGGGCGCAAACACCCGCCGGTGCGGCTGAACCTGACTCCGAGACCCCAGCCTCCAAGGCCAGTATCGACGAGGAAGGCGACGGCAAGTTGGCAATCCGCATCCAGGACGCCGACATTCGCGAAGTGCTGGATCAGTTGGGCGAGGAGGGCAACCTGAACATCCTGGCCGGCAGCAGTGTGCAAGGGAAGGTCTCTGCCACGCTCAGGGGCGTAGACATCGAAGGTGCCCTGGACGCGATTCTCAAGTCAACCGGCTTCGTCGCCCGACGCGAAGGGAAATTCATTTTCGTCGGCACACCGGCGGAGTTCGATACGCTCGAACAAGCGATGGACAAGGTCGGCACCCGAGTGTATCGCCCCAATTACGTCACCGCGGCCGAGTTGCAGACTCTGCTCCAGCCGCTGTTGACTGAGACGGTCGGAGTAGTCAGCGTCTCGTTGGCGGCCAAAGTGGGGATCGAGACCGATGACACCGCCGCCGGCGGAGACGACTTTGCCGGCGGCGACGTGGTGGTCGTCCGCGACTATGAGGCCGTCCTGGCGCAAATCGACCAGGTCGTAGAGGAAATCGACGTGCGGCCGCTGCAAGTGGCCATCGAGGCCATGATCCTCAACGTGAAGCTCGACGACAAGAACCAGTTCGGAGTCAACTTCGAGCTGCTTCGCGACAAGAGCAACGTCAAGATCGGATGGGGTACCCCGGCCAGCTCGCTGGGCGAAGTCACGTTCGAAAAGGGCGGCTTGAAGTTCGGCTTTCTGGACAGCAGCCTGGGCACGTTCTTGGACGCCCTGGAAACAATCGGCGACACCAACGTAATCGCCACGCCGCGGGTGATGGTGCTGAACAAGCACCGGGCGGAGATCCAGATCGGCGAAGAGAAAGGCTACGTCAGCACCACCTTCACCGAAACCAGCTCCACGAACAGTGTAGAGTTTCTCAAGCTCGGGGCCCAGTTGCGATTGCGGCCTTTCATTTCCAGCGACGGGTTGATCCGTATGGAAGTCCACCCCGAGCTGTCTGACGGGTCGGTGGATACCTCCAGCGGATTCACCCTGCCCAACAAGGAGGTCACCCAGGTAACCACGAACGTGATGGTCCGCGACGGCTGCACCGTGGTCATCGGAGGCTTGATTGATGAGCGACTGGGCACCACGACCAGCCAGATCCCGCTGCTGGGCAATCTCCCGGTGGTGGGCGTCGCATTTCGGCACAAGGAAGAGACGGTCGAGCGACGCGAGCTGCTGGTGCTGATCACCCCGCACATCGTCTACGAGCCGGATACCTGCCGGGAAGGGGACAAGGCGGCCGGCGAGTTCCACCGCCGCCAGGCCGCCTACGCCGACAAGATGAGCCCCATCGGAAAGCGATCCGTCGCCCGACGGTACTTCCGGATGGCCCAAGACGCCTGGGCGGCGGGCGACCGCCGGCGGGCACTGCGGTTTGTCGAGCTGTCCGTCCACTTCGACCCGCTCAGCCGCGCGGCCATCGACCTGCGCGAGGACATCTGGGCGGGCAACCAACACGGCGAACACACCCTGGGCGCGGACACACTGGCCCTCCCATCGGTGGGGCATCCAGATGCCCCACCGAATGGGCAGCCGCCGAGCCCGATCGACGCGGAGACGATCCCCGGCTGGCTGCTGGAGGACCTGGAGCAGGAGCCGCCGCCACGGCCGGCGCCGCTTCATCCGTTGGATCCGGGCCGACCGGGCTCGCATACGGACGTCGTGCGGCCCAGGAGGTTGCAATGAACGCCGGCGCCCGTTTCTCCCGGGACGTGCTGTGGATCTGGGTGCTGCTGGCGCCGGCGGCCGGCTGTGCAGTTCTGGACCTGCCCGACCCGCCGGTCGCCGACATCGCACAGAAACGCCAACAGCGAACCGAGGAGGTGGTGCGAGAGTTCGAATCGAAGCGAGACCTCGCCGAGATGCAGGCGGCCATAACGTACTGGAACCAGGGTGACGTCGACGCTTGTGAGCAGGGGCTTCGGCGGCTGCTCGAACGCAACCCCGATCACCGCCAGGCCCGGCTGTTGATGGCCGAGGTCCGCCTGGCCGACGACCCGCCCCAGGCAGCCTTCAACCAGGTCGAACAACCTCTGCTGCCGGACGCCGCCGGCGAAGACAACAGCACCTTGGACTACTACGAGCGGGTGGCGGAGCTGAAATCGGGCAGCGAACCGAGCACCGTCGGC
>CAZUAM010000680.1:0-3801 GCA_964618095.1 uncultured Planctomycetaceae bacterium
GGATTTGGGATTTGGGATTTGGGATTTGGGATTTGGGATTTGGGATTTGGGATTGGGGATTGGGGATTGGGGATTGGGGGATTGGGGATTTGCGGATTGGGGACGGGTGGCCGTTTAGCGGCCGCCGGCACGGCGGCCCTTTTCTCCCTGCCTTCGCTATCTCCCCCAGCATGACAACCGCCTCTCCCCGGAAAATTTGACTGAGCGGATCGACCTGCGCAAGCCGAAGAATCAGAAGTACCGGCACAATCGGCACGGAAAGACCCGTCCGAGCCGATTCTGCACGCCAGACGCAACCAGGGGGCAGCTCATTCAAGGGGGGGACATGGCAGCGCTGCAACCACCCTCGGGGCCTGCCCGCACGGCGCCGAGGCCGAGAAACACCCAACGCAGAGCCACGCTGGCCGCGATCGCCTTGTTGGGGGCACTCTGGCCGGGCCCGAGCCGATCACTCTCGGCCGATCTTCTGCCGGTGACCCGCCCCAATCCGTACCACGCCACCACCAGCCGGGCGGCACGCCTAAACGCCATTCAAGGCATCCCCGTCGAAAAGCTCGACGCGAAGTCCCGCGCCAAGGTCGCCTCCGTGCTCTCGAACATCACCGTCTTTCGGCGGATGCCCGTCAGCGTGGTCAATTGCGATCCCGACCTGTACCTGTTCATGGTCCGACACCCGGACGTGGTCGTCAACATCTGGGAGGTCCTCAAAATCAGCCGCCTGAAGCTCCGCCAGATCGGTCCCGACACCTACCAGGTCACCGACTCGGCCGGTACGCTGGCCAACGTGGAGTTCATCTACCGCAGCCACGATACACACCTGATCTACGCCGAGGGCAGTTACGACGGGCCCCTGGCCGCTCGGCCGCTCAAGGGACGCTGTCTGATGGTGCTCAGGACCGGCTACGTTCGAGAAACCGACGGCCGCTACTACGTCACCAGCCGCCTGGATACCTTCACGGGCGTCGAGCCGGGCGCGGTCGAGCTGTTGGCCAAGACGTTTCATCCCTTGGTGGGCAGGGTCGCCGACAACAATTTCCTCCAAAGCGTGGCCTTCCTGGGAAGCCTCTCCCGAACCGCCGAGCTAAACACCCGCGGCGTGCAGCTCCTGGCCACCAAGCTGGCCTACGTCCAACCCGCGTTCCGCCAGCACCTGGCCCACCTGGCCGCCGAGATCGCCCGAAAACACCCCGCGCCTTCCGCGCCCAACAGTGCCGTTCCACCCCGGGTCGCCGCCCGCACCAGCGCCAAACCCAAGCGGTAGGTCGCCAACTCGGGGTAAGGGCCAGGGCATGGGGTCAGACCGACGTTAGTCATTAGTGCCAACGTCGCTCCGACCTTGATTGCCTTCTTCGGACGCTTGGAACTCCTCCAAGGCCATCTCCTTGACCCGTTTCAGGTCCAGCTTGCCGGTGCCCAGCACGGGGATCTCGTTGATCTGGCGGAAGCTGTCGGGCAAGGGAATCCAGATCGGCGGCAGGCCGGCCTCCGACAGAAGGCGGCAGATCTCCTGCGGCGGTTGCGCCAGCCCGGTGTGCAACACGATCAACCGCTCGCCCTTTTTGGGGTCAGATACGGCAGTCACCGCGAGTGTGGGTCCGCCTTCGTCTGCCAGGTCGAGCACGCGGACGATCTCTTCCTCGACACGGATGTGCGGCACCATCTCGCCGCCGATCTTCGAGAAGCGGCTCTGGCGGCCGGTGATCTTGATGAACCCCTCGGCGTCGATCTGGGCCACGTCGCCGGTTTCGTACCAGCCGTCGCGGATCACCTCGGCGGTAAGCTCGGGCTGGCCGAGATAGCCTTTCATCACGTTGGGCCCTTTGATCAAAAGCATCCCCGAGCGGCCCACACCCAGGTCTTCACCGGTTTCCAGGTCGATCACTTTGGCCGAGACGCCGGGCAGCGGCCGGCCGATGGTCCCTTCACGGCGCCCCTTCCCTGCTGTGCGCGGGTCTCCTGACCCCGCACCCCCTGTTGTGCGCGGGTCTCCTGACCCCGCACCCGCTCCAAGTGGCTCGGTCGGGACACCGGCCATAGCGCCGACACCAGCCACAGCGCGGCTAGGCGGAACGTTCACACCGACCACCGGCGAGAGTTCCGTCGTCCCGTAGCCCTCCACCGGTCGCACGCCGAAACGCTTCTCGAACGCCTCGGCCAACTCAACCGGCAACTTCTCCGCCCCGGTGACCACCACCTCCATGGCGGCAAAGTCTTCCGGCTCGCACCGCCGCACGTACGATCGCAGAAACGTGGGCGTGGCGATCAGGATCGTGGCCGAGTGTTGGCGGCAGAGCTTGCCGACCTGCCGGGCCTCCAGCGGGCTGTAGTGATAGACCCCTTTCGGCTGGAGCGTCAGCGCCGTCCACAACGTGACCGTGTAGCCGAACGAGTGAAACAGCGGCAGGATCCCCACCAACACGTCGCGCCTCTGAATGTGGATTACCGCGTTGAATCCCTCGATGTTCGTGCCCACGTTGCGGTGCGTCAGCATCACGCCCTTGGGCAGGCCGGTGGAACCCGAAGTGAAGATCACCGTGAGCACGTCGTCCGGGTCGATCTCCGTAAGGCCCAGCCGGCGTTCCAGGACCGCCGCCGGCAGCAGCCACGTCTGGGCTGTGGCGATCAGCTTGTCGGCCGTGGTCACCTTCTCTTTGAAATCCTCCAGGTAGACCAGTTGGGCGTCGATCTCGAGATCGAACTTCTCCATCGCCCGGCGGCTGCTGAGCACGTGGCGGATCTGGCACTGCCGGATGCAGGCGTTCATCACGTCCGAGGAGACGGTATAGTTGAGGTTCACCGCGATCCGGCGGTCGAGCGAGACGGCCGCGTTGGCCACCACGGCGCCGACCGACGGCGGCACCAGCAGCCCCACGTGTCTCTCGTGCTGGCCAAGCACTTCGCGGCGCAGCAGCCGGCGGAGGATCAGCGTTCGCACCAGCAGCCCCGCCCCGGTCAACTCCGCCCCGCTGGAATCGGCCACCTTCGGCCGCCGGAGGTTGCCCCGGCAGATCCGCAGGAATCTCCGCGTGAGGGTCATCTCTCCGCGTTTTCCCATCACTCCTCTCCCAAACTGCCGATGATCTGGCGGATCTGCTCAGCGTCGATTTTCCCTCTGTCGGTCGGCTGGGCGACGGGGGGGCCGAAGCGGATCAACACCGGGTAGGGCCAGCGCCGGGGCCACTTCCAGAAGACCTTCCCCCGCTCGAAACTAAAGATACTCCCCCAAAGCCCGCCAAGATAGATCGGAATCACCGGCGCCCCCGTCCCCTTGAGGATCGACAGGAAGCCGGGCTGAAACTCCCCCATCTCGCCGGAGCGGGTAACGTGCCCTTCCGGGAAGATACACACCAGATCGCCGTCGCGCAAGGCCTGCCGGGCGGTGCGGATCGACTCGACCACCGACCGCTTGCCCGGCGTGATCGGAATCGTCCCCATGTCCCTGGCCAGGTGGCGGAGCCACCACCGCTGGACGTAATCGGCGTAGGCGACCATGCGGATCGGGCGATAGGAGAACAGCAGCAGCAACACGCCGTCGATGTAGCTGACGTGATTGGCCACCAGCAGGGCCCCACCCTCCTCCGGCACGTTGCTGCGCCCCTCGACCCGAACCCGGTAAATCGTGTGGCTCAGCAGCCAGACCAGGCAGCGGGCCGACGCCCCCGGCAACAGCCAGACGACGTAGAGGAAGACGGGCACCGTGGCAATGCCCAAGAGGAAAAAGATGGTCGGGGGATTAAGTCCCAGCGGGCCGCTGCACAGCCAAAACAGACCGGCCGAGAGCAGAACCCCCGAGAAGGTCAG
>CAZUAM010000681.1:0-3794 GCA_964618095.1 uncultured Planctomycetaceae bacterium
CATCCCTTGTCCCCATGCCGGTGGGGCACCAGGACGCGGCCGTTGCGGATGCGCGCCTTGCTTTGGACCAGTCGGAACACCGACCGGGGAAGCTCCAGGTACTTCGGGTCGCCGCTTGCGAGGTAGGCGTTGGAGGCCCCGATCAGCGTGGCCTCGACCTGATTGAACAGTCCGTGCGGCCATCGCCAGCCGTAGTAGCCGCCCCACCACTTTCCGTCGATGGTCTCGCCGATCTTTCCGCCGGGGCCCACGTTATCCGGCAGGATCCCGCCGCCCAGGCGGGTCCGCTCGATCCAGGCGTCCACGTACTCCTCGATCCACGTCTTGTACTTTGGGTCCCCCGTGTACATGTAGGCGTTGAGCATCAGGCTGGTGGCCGTCAGGTTCAGCGGCACGTCGGCGCGCATCATCCGCCGGTTCATCATCTGCAAAATGAAGGGAAACTTGGCGTCGTCGATCCAGGCGCTGCTCTCGGTGACGTTGGGTATATCGTCGTAGGGCAAGGGGTAACCGGCCAGAACCGGCCGGTGAGTGACCCAGTCCTCCGCCGAGTTGACAAATCGGGGCCCCCGGCTGCCCGTGATCGGCGAGCGGATCAGCTTCCGCTTCGGGTCGTAGTTGGGTGCTTGGGCGTCTTCGTTGAGGTAGAGGCCCGCAAACGCACAAGCCCGCTCGCGGTATTTGCTCAGCGTGGGATCGGCCAGGCCGAAGAAGTAGAAATAGGTGTAGCTCTCGCCGTGATGCATCCAATCATAGTACCCGTCGAATTCCTTGTGGACCTGTCCGTAGCGGGTGAATTGGCGGGTGACGGCCTCCCACAGCTTGCGCGACAGCAGATGGATCTCCTCCGGGCCGCCCAAGGCGTAGTAGAGGGGAAAGTTGTAGAAGCTCTCGTAACCGTCGTCCGAGCCGTCCATGCCGGGCCACTTGTCGCGCCAGATCAGCGTGCCGTCCTCACGCGTGTACTTGCCGACGAACTCCAGGGCCGCCGGATAGAGCCGATCCAGGATATGCCGCTGCCACAGGGCCCATTCGGGCGGTGTCGTAACGATGGTGATTTCGACCGTCTCGAGACCTGCGACGGTCGCCGCGTCCGGCTCCGACGCTTCGAGCGCCGTCGCGGCCAGCACTCCCACGGCCGACGCGCAGCACGTGGTGAGGATCGGCAGCAATGGGAATCTGCGAGAGATTCTGCACACGGTGGGGGCTCCTTTCGCTGAGAGTGCCACCATCATAGCCCAGGCCGCCGACCGAGGGAAGCTCCGCCGCGCTGGAAGATGTCCGCCTTACGGAAACACGCGCCAAACAGCCAAGGAGTTTGACTCCGCTTGCCGTTTCACCTACACTTGCACGCGTGCCGTCGGGCGATCTGAACGAACGACGGCGCCAGGGCGGTGCGGATGACTGTTCGATCCTTTGGTCGGGAGGGAGCGGCAATGGACAGGCGTAAGTGGTTGAAACGTTGCGCGTTGGGCGCAGGCGGGGCGGGGCTGCCGCTGCTGGCCCGCGAGTTGTTCAGATCTCCTCTACAGGCGGCGCCCCCGGCAGTCGATCGGCAGAAGCTGCCGCCGCTTAGGATCACCGACGTCAAGACGATCCTCACCGCGCCGGCCGGGATCCGGCTGGTGGTGGTCAAGGTGACGACCAGTGAACCGGGCCTGTACGGACTCGGCTGTGCCACGTTTACCCAACGAGCCCGCGTGGTAGAGACGGCCTTGGATCGTTATCTGAAGCCGTTTCTATTGGGCAAGGACCCTCTGCGGATCGAGGACGTCTGGCAGTCGTCGTTTGTCAGTTCGTACTGGCGCAACGGGCCGGTGCTGGGCAACGCGCTGAGCGGCGTGGACATCGCCCTGTGGGACATCCTCGGCAAACGCGCCGGGTTGCCCGTGTATCAACTGCTCGGCGGCAAGTGCCGCACGGCCGTCGATACCTATCGCCACGCCGGCGGCGGCAACTTCGAGCGGGTCGAGCAACAGGTGCGGGCGTACATGGAACAGGGCTACCGGCACGTGCGGGTCCAGGTGTCGGTACCGAGTCTGTCGACCTACGGCGCCAGGGGAGGTCGAGGGGATTCAGATCGTGTGGCCAACCGCCGTACCCGCGCCTGGGAGCCGAAACCGTACGTCCGCCTGGTGCCCCGGCTGTTCGAACACCTGCGTAAGCAGCTCGGCGACGAGGTCGAGCTGCTACACGACGTCCACGAGCGCGTACCCCCCGTGCTGGCCATCCAGCTTGCCAAGGACCTGGAGCCCTATCACCCGTTCTTCCTCGAAGACCCCTTCAGCCCCGAAGACATCGGCTACTTCAAGCATCTCCGCCGACAAACGAGCACGCCGATCGCGATGGGCGAGCTGTTCAACAACCCCAACGAATGGACCGGGTTGATCAGCGGCCGGCTGATCGACTTTATCCGGGTCCATATTTCGCAGGTGGGCGGGCTGACGATGGCCCGGAAGATCGCGGCGCTGTGCGAGTTCTTTTCGGTGCGTACCGCCTGGCACGGGCCGGGCGACGTCTCGCCGGTAGGGCACGCCGCCAACGTGCATCTCGACCTGGCCGTGCCCAACTTCGGAATCCAAGAGGCCCGCCAGTTCAATCAAGCCGAGCAGGACGTCTTTCCCGGCTGTCCCGAACTGAAGAACGGATACTACTCGGTCAGCGACCGGCCGGGGCTGGGCATCGACATCGACCAGAAGCTGGCGGCCCGGTTTCCCATCCGGGATGATCCACCGTTCGACTTCCACTGGGGCACGCTCAGGCGCCGCGACGGCACGTCGACGAAGCCGTGATCTGCGGCAGGATGCCGGCCGGAAGCATTCCCCCGCGGACTGCCGGGAATCGTGGCACGCCCGTGATTCGCCGATGGATTGGAGCCCTCGCAAGTTGGGCTCCAAGCATACGGCAAGACTGGTTTCTCCGGTCGAGCTGCCGGAGACGCACGTCAGGATTCGGACGTTTGGCTCGGCTCGGCGAAGAAGTCTTTGAGTGGGAGCGTGAATCCGGGCAACAGGTCGCCGCCATCGAGCGTCTGCTGGTCACTCAGCACGGTACGTTCCGTGGGGCTGGCGTACACCAGAACTTCCCGGCGGGGCGAATGGTAGACGTACCAGACCTGCCGGACGCCGGCGGCAAAGTAATCGGAGAGCTTTCGCTGCATCTCCTGGGGCGTGTTGCCCTTGCTGATCACCTCGACCGCCAGGTCGGGGGCCAGATCGGCAATCGGATCGCGGGGAACCTTGCGCTGTGGCAACCGCCCCCAGGAGATGAGCGACACGTCGGGAATTCGCACCAAGCCGGGGGCCAGCCGCATCATTCCGTCGGCACCCAGCACGATCCCCAAATCCTTTTTCCCTACGTAGTTTCCGAGTAACTGGACCAATAGAGCAGCCAGATAGGATTCGTACGTTCCCACGGTCTTCTCCAATAGAATTCCGTCGATCAACTCGTAGAGTCGGTCTTCGCGGTCGTGAATCTCCACGACGTCACCTTCAGACGCCGAGCCCGGGGTGGGGTCGAGTCGTACGCGACTGAGGGGGAGGGGCCCAAATCGCTCGACGAGGTCGACGGCGGTCCACGTGCCGGCAATAGCTTCAGTCGCATGAGCCATGGATCAGTTCCGGGAAATCGCGTGATTGAGCGGGCGACGGACCTACACTACTATTATCCCTCCCGCCACCCCAACGAACAAGGCGATTTTGGTCTGCCGAGTGGGGTGGCGGACGGAGCGATTCGGCCCAATACCGTTCAATTAAGTGCAATATCAAGGAGGATCAAGTGGCACCGGCGTCTCG
>CAZUAM010000682.1:0-3794 GCA_964618095.1 uncultured Planctomycetaceae bacterium
AACGCCCTCTGGATCATGGCCACGGCCGCACGTCCTCCGTGGCAATGCAACTCGACCGACTGGTCCGAGCGACAGCGGACGACCACCTCCTCGCCCGGCTCCCGGCCGAATCGTCCGAGGACGAGCTGATCCGTCGGCCGGGACTGAAGTGGCCGTCCGCTATTGGGGAAAAAGCGTCCCTGGAGCAGTCCCACGGCCTCCGGTCCTTCGACCAACAGCGTGGCGATCGCCCCGCGCCCCGGCGGCGTAAGCTGAACCACTTGAACCGGAGATCTACCGGACATCTCATCCCCTTACCGTACGTGAACCTCGCCGAAATCAGCGTCGTCCGTCAAGAGATAAGTATCGTGTCCCCGGAATTCCCGCGCGTGACGTAGTCATTCTGCCCTGCCTGCACTAATCCTCGCCTCGAAGTAGTCTGACAATAGGTCATGCCCGCAGGATAGGGCCAGGTTCCATGCGAGAGGCCAGGATGGCCGGAAACGTACAGGCGGCGGCACTGCACAGCAGACTGACGGCTATGCTCACCAGCAAGAGGGTGGGATCAAGTTGGGCCGAAACGTCCCGAATGCGGACCAGGCACGTTGCCGCAGCGATACCCAGTCCCAGCCCGGCGAGCACGCCGGCTGCGGCCAAGACAATCCCTTCGAGAAAGAACTGCAAGGCCACGTCCGCCGGGGTGGCCCCCAGAGCCCGGCGCAACGAGATCTCGGTGCGCCGCTCCCGGACCACCAGGATCATCAGGGTTGCGATCCCCACGCCGCCCATGATCAGAAACAGGCCACTGGTCACGGACACCGTCCAGGTAGCGGTGGTGAGCATTTGCGATTGCATCGCCGTAATGTCCGCGAAGTCCCGCACGATCACATCCTCCACCTCATCCCGCCATCGACCATGCCGGTCCCGAAGCAGTTGCTGAACGTCGTCGGCCGTTTGTACCGAATCGCCCTGAGGGGCTACCAGGACGTAAAGGAAGTTCAGCCAAGGGCGATTGGCGACTCCCCGACGGTAGGTGTCAAGTGGAATGAAAACCTGACGATCCTCATCTTCCCCCGCGAAGTTCATCCCTTGTGGCTGGAGGACTCCCACCACCCGGTAGGGAATTCCCTCTAAATAGACGTCCCGGCCCGGAAGGATTCCGGCGGGCATCAATTCCTGGCGAACGGCGTGACCGAACACAATTACCCGTTGGCTGTGCTCCTCGTCTTCGAAGAAGCGCCCGTGGGCCAGCGCAAAGCCCCGCACTTTGAAGAACTCGGGAGTGGTGCCCACAAGTCGGACTCGGGTGGCGGTGGAACCCAGTCGGACCACGGCATCGCGAGCCACCAGGGAGACGACCGCCTGCACGTCAGCCACTTCAGAAGCGATCGCGATCCCGTCTTCCGGCTTAAGCGAAATGAAGTGCTCCAGTTGGCGGGGGCGGCCAGGATACGGCGGGAGCCTGTTGGGAGAGACCACAATCAGTCCCCCACCCATGGTCCGAACACTTGCCTGGACCTCAGCGATGTGGGCCTTGGCCAGCACGCCGGCCGTGATGATTCCGGCAGTTCCCAAGCCGCAAACTGCCAGCGTCAGCAGCGACCGCCAGCGGTGTCGGCGCAAACATGACCACGCCGCCCGGAAGGCTACACGCACTGCCCATCCGCTGCGCATCTGCGGTACCTCTGGATCAGGCCGTGGGCCGCAGGGCCTCGGCGGGGTCCAACTTGGCCGCTGCCCTGGCCGGGAAGACCCCCGCCACGCAAGTCAACACCAGGACGCAAAGTGGAACCAGGAGTGCCACAGCGTCGACTACAAACAGCAGCTCTCGCCAGGTCGCCAAGCCCCAGGTTACGGCCAGACCCAACAGCACGCCGGCAACGCCACCCAGCAGACTCACGATCAGCCCTTCTGCGAAGATCTGCTGTTGGATGTCTTCCGGCTCGGCTCCCAGGGCACGCCGGATACCGATCTCTTGGCGGCGGGCACGGATGGCATGCTGAAAGACGATCCCGATCACGGCGGCCGCCAGCAGGGCGAACACCGTCGTCAAGGCAAACAGGAAGTAGAACACCCGCTTGGAAATGAGCACCGATTCCGCGAAGATGCTCATGGGCGTGCGGAGCACGAAGTCGTCGGGTTGGCCGTCGGGGATACCATGCTCTTGCCGGATCACCCGGCGGATCTCCCCCGCCACATAGGTCAGGTTCTTCTCCGTGGGATCGGGTACTCTGACCACGATCTGCCCCAGGTGCACCCTCCGATACAGTCGGTCGTGAAAGGTCGTGAACGGGATGCAAATCCGAGCGTCTCGGTCGCCTTCGGCCGGGCTGGCCCCTCGCGAGACGAGCACTCCCACCACCTCGCAGGGTACTTGATTGATGTTGATCTCCTGTCCCAGCGGGTCCTGCCCCCCGAACAGTTTGCCGGACGGATCCTTCTCTCCGAACAGCTCGCGGGCTACCGTCTGGCCGATGACGCAGACGCGGGCGCTGGTGTCGATATGCTCTTGCTCCACGAAGCGACCGATCTGGGCGGGGAAGTCCCGAACCTCGTCCCAATCCGCGGTGACACCAAACACCTTGTAGGTGCCACTTTTGCCGGGGCGACTGACCGGCACGTCGTTTTCCCGGCCGGTAGGGATGATGGCGCCGGCCCCGCGGATTCGAGCGGCAATCAACGCGTCCACGTCTTCCTTGGTAAGGGTCCTGGTCAAGGTGTGCTGACCGGGGACGAGTCGTCCCCCTCCCACGGCGACGATCAGGTCGGGCCCCCGATTGTCTACGGCTTCGCGGGCTTTGGCCGTCACCCCGCGGTCGATGGCCAGTGTGGCCAATGCCAAAGCGACGGCGGTTGCCACGGGTAAGGCCAAGAGCAGAGTACGCATGGGCAAGGCCGCGACAACCTGATAGGCGGCGTTGAAGTTCTTGATCCACCTCATGTCTGGGTTCCTTTCGCGTCCTTCTCGCCGGCTGCGATCTTGCCGTCCACCAAATCCAGTTGGCGGTGGGTGCGCCCGGCGACGAGGGGGTCATGCGTCACCAGCAGCACGGTCTTGCCTTCCTGCACAAACTTCTCCAAAACGTCGAGCACACTTTGGGCCGTCGCCGCATCCAGGTTGCCGGTCGGTTCGTCGCCCAGCAGGAGATCGGCTCCCAACACCAAGGCACGCGCGATGGCCACGCGTTGTTGTTCTCCGCCGGACAACTCCCCCGGATAGCGGCGATGTTTGCCTTCCAGGCCCACGGAGGCCAGGAGTTCTACGGTTCCACCTTTGCCGGGTGGGGTGCCGGTTCTACAGTAGATAAAAGGAAGTTCGACGTTCTCTTGCACCGTCAAGAACGGCAACAGATGGAAGTTCTGGAACACGAAGCCGATCCGGCGGTTCCGCAACTCCGCCCGACGCCGCTCGGGCCAGCCGTCCACCTCTTGGTCATCAATACGGTACGTCCCGGCGTCAGGCCGTTCCAGGCAGCCCAGAATGTTGAGTAAGGTGGATTTCCCGGAGCCGGACTTTCCCCTGACCGCCACGAACTCGCCGGGCTTCAGATCCAACGTCAGCCCTTTCAGCACCGGCACCGGCTGCCCTTGGCGGTCCCGATAGGTCTTTTGCAGGTCAGTCGCCTCGATCAGCATGATCGTATTCCTTTCCTGTCACGGCTCGAGCAACACTTCGTCGCCCTCGCTTAATCCTTCGCAGATTTCCACCCGGCCCTCGTCGTTCCAGCCGATGCGGACCGGTGCCTCGACGGGCCCGGCAGAGCCGGGCCGCAGGACGTACCAGCCGTCCGGCCGTGACCGTACCGCCGCCATCG
>CAZUAM010000683.1:0-3789 GCA_964618095.1 uncultured Planctomycetaceae bacterium
ACCGGCACGAACGTCCCGCTTGAGATATGCAAGAGGGGATTCTCTTCGCTGTGCGCATTGCAGTGGGTCGTAAACAGGCGGTACATGAACTTGAACAGATGCCGCGGCACCCGCAACGCGCCAAACGAGTCCATCAGCCGCCTTTCGTCAATCGAATCGTCGAACAAATCGGCCAGCACCGGTGAGCTTCCCTCCGCGGCACAGGCCTTGATCCGGGCATTGGCCACGTCGTACAGCGACTGGCCGGTCCACTCCAGCGAGCGGATCAAGTTCTGCTTGTCCAGCCGCGCGCGCTGGTGGAAATCGCGGTCCTGGCGGTCGATCAGCCGCTCCAGCTCGATCGGCAACAGCAGCTTCAGCCCCATGCCCGGGTGCTTCAGCAGCTTGTTGTCCAGCACCGGCCAGACCAGCGCCCGCATCAGGTCGGTCGAGCCGTTGATCAGATAGGGCTCGTCCACCCGGTCGACCAACACCTGGATGCCGTCGAACTTGAGCGAGCGGAGCACGCCCTGGAGCTTCGCCAGCAATTCGTAGCGGTCGTCGGTGCGTTGCTGGTCGGGCAGGGGCTGACCCACGATCTGGCCGCCCGTGAAGTTCGTCAACACCCGACGCAACAGGTTGGTGTTGTGGCTGAGCACTCGCGTATTGCGGACAATACGCCGGGCCTTCCAATACCATTTCAGGAAGCGCCACACCCGGGGTGCCCAGCCGGCGGCGATGCCCGCGATCAATAGATACAGCCAGTAGGGCCAGGCGGGAAGCCGGGCCCAAAGACCCCAGCCAAGTCCGATCACGGCCAGCGTCACGGCAATCCCCACCGCCCAATCCCACTTGGAACGCCAGGTCCTAAAACCCAGCTTGCGCCGCAATTGGCGCCAGCGTCCTTCGGGGTTCTCGGCCGTCGACTGATCGTAGCAGGCCGCCAGCAACAATACGTCGCGAACTTGCGACCCGTCGAGCGACTCGATCTTCAGGGGCTCGTCCCGGGCGGCCGGGTGCCGGGCCTGCTTGACCGCGAGGATCCGGTCGACCAGTTGCGTCACACCCAGCGAGAGAATGGCGTCCATGTGATCCCACAGCCGCCACTGCTGAAGCATCCGCTCCGGACGACGTCGACGGCCGGAAAACCGCTCGCGAAACCGGTCCAAAAAGGGATTGAAGTCGTCGTAGAGGACCACGAAAACCTGGCCATCCGGATGGTCCGCATTGTAGTCGGCCAGGTGCCGGGCAATTTGTAGCCGAATTGCCGTCTTGCCCGAACCCTTCTCGCCAAATACCACCGACGTCGCCGGCTCCGAAGGGTCACCGTAGATCTTGTCCCACGTCGGATGGAAGGTGTTGCGGATGCAGTACCCCTTGAAGACCAGATCCGTCTGGGCGTCTTCGTCGGCAAAGGGGTTGCCCGCAATGCCGTGGTGTTGGAGAAACTCTTGAATTTTCATGGGCAAGCCTATGTGGAAGGCGGCCTTGTAGCCAGTGGGAGAAACGGCCGGGCCGAATCGTGCCGGACCGCTGGCGTCGACGCGGCGCCGGTATTTGTTCCCGCCTCCCCTCCCAAAGCTCCAGTCACGACCAGCACGAACACAACCGACAGAATGACGACGGCCAGGATTAGCACCGTAATGATGATCGTTTGAGTGGTTCTGGATTGTCGCCGGGACTTGGCCCGGCGACTGCGCGCGGCGGTGGCATTGGCGGTGGAATTCTCACCGGCGGTAATCTTTCCCACGGGCGGATTCGGCTGGCCGCCCCCCAATTGTGGAAACACCTTGGAGGCCTGCCGCCAGTCCGGCCAACCTTCTCGCCACACCAGCGAATCGGTACCCACCCGACCTTGCTGGAGCCAGGACCGCATCACCTCGCTGCCGGCCGGACCGAACTGGCCACCGGAGGACGGCCGCACGTACCAGACCGCCTCGCCGGCTTGGGCCAACGGGTCGGCCGCGCCGGACGACGCCGGCCGGAAAGGTTCCGCCGGAGTTGGCGCGGCAGGCACCGCCGGGGAAAAACCGGCCGGGGCCGACGGCGGATTCTGCGCGGCAACGACCGGTGACGGCTGGGGCGCAGACCCCACAGAGGGCAGTCCGACGGGCGAATCAGCAGCAGGCCCCTGGGCGGGGGGTTCAGCCGTGGCCGGCTCCACCGCGCCCGCAACGGCCGACTCCGCAGCGCCAGGCTCCGCAGCGGCCCACTCAGGACCTGGCGACCCGGCGGCAAGCGGCGCCCCAGGCCCCAGTGCCCAATCCGGCACCCCCCCTTCAGACCCGCCGCTCGGCGCGCCGCCCTCCATGCCCTCCCGGGGCTCGGCCCCGCTTTTTATCTTTTTGGACGGTGGGCGGGTGCTCTCGGTGGGGATCTGGATCTTTGCTCCGCAATATGGGCAGATCCCCCTCCTGCCGGCCTGAAACTCTTTGACGTTCAGCTTGTGCCCGTTCGGACAGTAAAACCGGATGCCCATGTTGACGTCAACTCCCGCGCTCCAGCCCGGCGATTCGGCTCGGCCGAGCTGTTGGGACATTCACCCCGAAAGAGGTATGGCCGGCTCGACCGAAAACCCCACTATGTTATTATACATTGGCCGTAGGTCGTGTGAAGTTGATGATCCCGCTCGAATGAGGGCGCGGGCCGCCGTTTCGCGCCCCCCCGGCCGGCTTTCTCAACTTCCGTCGCCTGAACCCTGCCAGCCTCGCCCAACCCGCGGCCGGGCATCGCACGCACGTGGCCGCCGGATACCGAAGCCAATCGAGAGCCAGCCCGCTGCACGGCAAATGCCCATTCCCTTCTGCAAGATCCCCGATCTCGTGTGCCGACTGCGGGAACTGATCGCCCAGGTGCCCGCCGGGCACGTGACCACCTGCGGGGCGCTGGCCGAGGCCCTGGGCAACCGGATCGCGGCCCGCTGGGTGGCACAGTTCGCGCTCGAACATCAGCATACCGCCGGCTGCCCCTGCCACCGCGTCGTCCGCGCCGAAGGGCAGCTCGGCCCGTACATCGACGGTGGAACAAAAGCCAAGGCAGGCCGCCTGGCGGCCGAGGGAATCGAGGTCCAGCGGGGCGCGCTGGATCTGAAACGCTACGGCTTCGACCGGTTCGTCTCCGACCGGCCGCTGGAGGAGCTTCGCCGGGTGCAAGAGGCCCTGCTGGGCAAAGTCTCGCTCAAGCCGCGCCGACGGATACCCAAGCTGGTCGGCGGCGTAGACGTCTCGTATCCCAGCGACGGCGAAGGTGTGGCCGCCTACGCCCTGGTCGAGACGGACTCCGGACGGCTGGTCTGGTCGAAGACCGTCCGCCGCCGTGTGGGGTTCCCTTACATCACCACCTACCTGTCGTTCCGTGAATTGCCGATCCTGCTGGAGCTGCTCGAGGAGGTCCGCACCGCCGGGCGGATCTCGCAGGTCCTGCTGGTCGACGGCAGCGGAATCCTCCACCAGCGACACGCCGGTTGCGCCACCCACCTGGGGGTGGTCGCCTCGCTTCCCACCGTCGGGGTGACCAAGAAGCTGCTTTGTGGTCGGGTGAACCTGGAGGGGATGCAGCCGGAGGAGTCGCGGCCGGTGGTCTACCAGGACCGCCTGGTCGGCGTGGCGCTGCGAACCAGCCAGAGGAGCCGGCGGCCGATCTTCATCTCGCCGGGCCATCTGCTGGACGTGAAGTTTGCCGAACGGCTGGTTCGTCGGCTGCTGGGCGGCCACCGCCTGCCCGAACCGCTCTATTGGGCCGACCGACTGAGCCGCAAGGCGAGCGGCGGGAATTAAATTACCGCCGAGCGTAGCTTCTGCGGCTTGATGG
>CAZUAM010000684.1:0-3787 GCA_964618095.1 uncultured Planctomycetaceae bacterium
AGCACACGGCAAATGATGCGAGTGCAATCGTGCAGAACTTTCCCTTGTACATGACTCAACCTGCTGGAAAGAAGTTAAACGCAAACCGTCAACACCGCATGAACTCCGAGCCCATGCGACCAGCGGAGCCGTCCGAGGGTCAGTCGCGTGTTTGCGTGTTCGATCCCTTAAAAGCAATAAGGCCGAACTCCATCTGAGAGGTTCCCTAGTGCCCGGCACGGCGCCTCAATGTGCGGATGGCACGCGTAGCCCCGAAAAGCGCTAGGAGAAACACACTTCCGACCAGCAGATACTTCCACATGCCAATCCCGCGGGAGAGCCCGGCTTGCCCCGGCGGCGTGTCAAAAAGCTCTTGAAGGGTAGCTCCGCGAGCCAATTCCGCGGCAAGCACAATTCTCTTGGTGCCGTTGGGACGGATGACGAACTTCTGATAGTCCCCGTCGCCGCAAGGGACGCGGAGGTCCGTAACCAGAGTCCCCGGTGGAAACTCCAACTGGAAAGCCTCCGGCTCGATTGCGGTGTTAATGCTTTGTTCGACTACGGTTGCCTCTATGGACTGCCTCAATGTCCCATCCGGGCGATGTTCAAGAGTCTTCCAATGAGAAGGCACCCAGCCGTGACCCGGGTCCTCCGAGTAAAACACGTCGGTTTGCAGCAAGCTTTTTCCGTCCTGTGCCGCCATCCAGCGGCGAACAATGTAACCGCGCTGCGGATCGAGCCAGATGGACCTGTTCACTCCAGTTCTGGCATCAACACCAGGGGAACCTTCCAAAACGATACACGACGAGATATCCATCTTTCCGCGGCGCCCCGTGAGGGAGAGGCGGCGCAAGCTCCCTACTTGACCGCGACTAGGCCAGTAGTGTGCCAGAATCGGCCTCAAAGGCAGCAGCCCCGGGGCGGCCCTTTCTCTATCGGGAACCACATGCCCGCGGTAATCGAAAGTGTCTCCCGGACGTCCGCCAACCAGGCTCTTGCCGATCCTCCCGTCCCAAGCGTCCTCCTCTTCGCGCTGGAAAAACTCCATGCCCGGCGCCCAAACACCAGGATGATTTGCCGAGTATCGGAGTTTCCCCCCTTCAAACATGAAGCTTCGCTGGTACTTGTGCGTCACATCCTGCGGGGGGAACGGTTCTCTACCCGAGCGGTGCCCGCCTTTCGCCAAAAACCTCACCTCCTTCCAGACAAATGTCCCCGAACGAAAGGCAGCTTCGCGGTCCTGCCATACCTGTAGGATCTGATCAAGCGTTATGGGCGCACTTTCGCGACCGATGGCGGGTTCGGGAAAGACAATTTTCAACGAAGCCAAAACTAGCAGGCAGGCCGTAACCCCACGCGAACGCGTGCGAAGTGAATCGATCATCGAGATCCTCCAGTTCGAACTGGCATTGCGTTCGCTTATCTGCTGTTGCGAGTATCCGACTCCTGAGCAGGCAAAGGCGGGCTCCGCGCCGCCTTGCCCGAAGGCGGCAGGACGCCATGCCAGCTTAGCGGCACAACAATCCGAGACAAGGCTCCGTCTTCCTCGGCTGTTACAGTGAATCGAAGCTCCGTCGATTGCGGCCCTCCCTGATTCACCCTGACCCACGCACCATACTCGCGGCGAGACGACGAGGCCTCACCAGTCGCACGGATTTCTACGTTGGGAGAATCACAGTCGATGTCCTTGACAGCCACCGGTTTCCCGGTTCGCGATGCGACCACAAAGGTTCTCTCAAACATCTGGCCAAGTTCTACCGGGCCGACAAACACCGACGACGGCGTTACCTGCAGATCGTGAACGACCCTCCCGTACACAGCCAACTCAACAGTAGGTGACGCCGACCCTGCTTCAAGCTGCGCTCGAATCGAAACCGGGAAACGAAACCGGCCGACAGGGAGCTCTTCGGAAGGCAGAATCTCGAGCTCAGAAGTATTCCTTTCCTCAAGTACCGATCTGACACGCAGCGACGCCAAATGCGGATCACAATCTGCAGATAGCCCCTTCAACGGGCGTAAACACCGCACACGAATTCGGCCTGCCGGAAACGGCTCCCCTTCAACCAAAGTCTCCGAGAAGTTCAGTTCGGCCGGGACGAGGTCAAGTAACTTGCGGACTGTACCGCGAACCTTCCAGTCGTGCATTTCTCCGACAGCCCCCTCCACAACCGGTGCCAACCTGGCGCAAAACTCCCACTCCTGTGACGAGCCACCCCGGGGTGTCTTGGCCGACAAGTCCGCAGTCACCCGAAGACGAACTGTCCCGGATGCAGGAACAGTAAAGGCGCTGGGTTCAACTTCAACGCAGGCACAAGAACACTCAATTCTCTCGACCCTTACGTCACGGCGCGTAGGATTATGAACTGGCAGTTCCCACTCGAAGCCTGTTTGGAGCCAGGCCTCGCCGAAATCAAGGTCCTTCGGATTCACCTGAAGCTGGACGCGAGGACGATCGGGGCGCATGCGCTCCACCCCGAGCCAGAAGCCTCCAGCAAACATCGTCGCCAGAAAACCGGCCAAAACGAGCCTGCGCGGCGACACCCTTCCGGCCTTTGCAGATGTAGGCCTTCCGGTGGCTTTGCTGTTAGGTTGCATGCCGACCCCCTGCCGGTCCGTTCACCGCGCGTCCAGCAGATTCACGCGGATTCACTTCAACTACCCGTCCTTGGTCAACAACGACAACCGAAGGTGTAGTCAAGAACCATTGTTTCACATTCGCCAGACGGCCCAACACGCATGGGGAATCGCCGCAACGCGGACAAGCCATCCGACCATAGGGCGGCATCTCGATCAGAGCCACACTTAGCCCGTCCGATTCCGCGGCCAGTGCACCGGCCAATGCGTTGTATTCCTCAACCGCTTCTGAGCATCTCAAACACTTGTGGTGGTACATAACCACCATCCACTCGCCCTCGGCGAGCTGGTCGCCGATGTCGATGTGTTTTAGGAGCGGGAACGGCTTGCCGATCCAGCTCTCGGGCTCCAGGACAACGAACTCAGCGTCGCCGAGGATGTCTCCTTTCGGGCTAACCATCGCAGCCCGGCAGTTTCCCATCGCCAATGCCGCGGGAATTCCCACAATCAAGGAAACGGTCGCAATCGCGGCAGCCCGACGGCGTGAAAAAGCAAGGCTGGTTGGCACTGGCGATGGACCCCGGATCGGCCGCCAGCAGAGCAACGCGGCCACCGCCGCCAGGTCGAGCAGAAGAGTGTACCACGGGTTGACGGCCACGTTGCCGAAACAGCCGCACGATGCCTCGCCCGAGACGGCCTTGTACAGCGAAACGCAAGCAAATCCGCCGAAGCACAATACCGCGAGCTGCCAAGTTCGCCTGGGGTAAGGCCCGGCCAAAAGCCACAGACCGAGGAGCAGTTCAGATTCGACCACGCCGATCAGAAACCAGCGAGACGTGAACAGATCCGTCTCGGCCACCGGCCCGGTCGCCAACTGGTGGCCCTTTAGGCCAGCAGCGGCGAGCAGAATCAGCCCGAGGACGATGCGAACCGCGCCGTAGGCCCTGATACTAAGCCGGCCGAAATCAGCAACTGGAGTGCTCACGGTGCCCTCCTTGTCCCGGCGGGAGGGGCGGCCGGATCACCGAGGTGAAAGCTTCAGACCACCGGGACGTTCAACCATTGAGGCTAGCAGCTTACCGAAAGACGTCAATGGTTCGAGACACCTCCCCCCCGAGAAACTCGAAAAAACCTGGAAGTACGCCCGATCGGCGCTTGAAGCTGCAGGGGGGGCAAGCCTGGTCGTCAATCCCGCTAGATCGGGTTAGCGGATTCTCGCGCGCCGATGCCCACC
>CAZUAM010000685.1:0-3786 GCA_964618095.1 uncultured Planctomycetaceae bacterium
CCGCTCCGCCGTCGAAGGGTACGTGTGCCGAAGGAAATCGCCATGGAGCGAGTCTTGATCGGCAGACCGGTCGTTGCCTTCCCGTCAGTGGGACCCAAGGGGGTTCCACTCGACGGGCGGGCCAAGGGAACCGCGCTGGTCTCCAGCGAGCCGCTGAGCTTCTGGGGAGGCCTGAGCGCAAGCACCGGAGAGATCATCGACCGGCGCCACCCGCGCTCCGGGGCGATCGTTACGGATCGGGTGTTTGTCTTTCCCAAGGGCAAGGGATCCAGCACCGCCAGTGGGATCCTGCTGGAAAGCATCAGAGCCGGCACGGCCCCCGCCGCCATCATCAATCTGAAGACCGATCCCATTCTGGCCTTGGGGGCCATCGTGGCCGACGAGCTTTACCACCGATCGCTGCCGATCCTTACTCTCAAGGAGGACGATTTCTACTCCATCGGGGAAGGAGACTATCTGGTCGTCGAGTCGAACGGGACGGTGAGGGTCAGCAGTTCGCAGCGCGGAGAGAAATGAAGCGGGCGGGGTGAATCTCTTGGAGTCCGGAGTGTGGCACTTCTCTCGGAGATACCCTACAATCGGGCGCATGGTTCCTCTGCAATCGTGAGAGGGAGGTTGGGTCAACTCGAAGAAAATGAGGTCAAGATGATGAGAGCCTTCTGGAAAAACGTCCTGGTTGCTTCGCTCTTCGTCGGACTCTGTGTTTCACTTCCCGGCTCGAGCCGGGCCGCCGTGAAAGTCTGGAAGGGCACCGTCACGATTCCCACCTACCCCTGGGAAGACGACGTGAACCCCAAGTTCTGGGCAATGGAGGGCGGGCCCAAGCTGTCTACCACCGTCAAAGGCGCGATCATCTATCCCTACACCATGCAGGACCATCTTTCCCGGACCAAGGTGAACCGAACCTACCGGGCGCTGTTTCTGGAGAACGAGTACCTCAAGATCACCTGCCTGCCCGAGTTGGGCGGCCGGCTCCATTCCGTCTTCGACAAGACGGAAGGCGAGGAGATGTTTCATCTTAACCGCGTGATCAAACCGGGCATGATCGCCATGCGCGGGGCCTGGATCGGCGGCGGGGTGGAGTGGAACACCGGCCCGCACGGACACACCGTCACCATCCTCTCGCCCGTCGATGCGCTGGTGGGCCAGGACACCGACGGCTCGGCCTTCCTGGAAATCAGCAACCAGGAGAAGATCTTCCGCACCCGCTGGACGGTGCGGGTCACGTTGCATCCCGGCAGAGCCTACCTCGACGAGCGGATACGCATTTTCAATCCCACCGACGGGATGCACCCTTACTATTTCTGGAACTGCACCGCGTTCCCCTGCCGATCGGGCACCCGCTTCATTTATCCCATCACGCTGGGCACCGATCATTTCGCCAGGAAGTTCTTTTCCTGGCCCATCCACCAGGGCAGGGACATCTCCTGGTTGAAAAACTATCCCCAGCCGTCGTCGGTCTTCGCCGTCCGGTCCCAGTACGACTTCTTCGGAGCGTACGACGTGGAGGCGGACCGGGGGATCGTCCAGGTGGCCAACCACCACGAGCTGGGCGGGAAGAAGGCCTGGACCTGGGGAACCTCCGACTTCGCCCGCGTCTGCCAACAGAATCTCACCGACGAGGACGGCGGGTATATCGAGGTGCAAAGCGGGCCCCTGCCCACGCAGTCCGATTACGGCATGTTGGGCCCCAGAGAAGAGGTCTCCTGGAGAGAATGGTGGTATCCGGTCCACGACCTGGGCGACGGCTTCGAGCTGGCCACCAGGGACGTCGCCGCTAGAACCACCCGCAGCGACGGAAAACTCGAATTGCGGCTGCTGGCCACCGGCAAGTTTCCCGGGGCCACCTGCACGCTGCAGCGCGAAAACCGCGAGCTGTTGACCAGGCAACTCGACCTCTCGCCGGCGGAAGTCCAGGTAGTCACGCTCTCCGGGGCGGGGAAGTCGCCCGTCGAGGTGGTCGTCAAGGCGAAGGACGGACGGGTGCTGGCCTCTTTCGTCACCCCGCTGCCGATTTCCAAAACGGCGCCGCCGAAGCTCTCCATGATCATGCAGAAGCCGGATGAAGAGCTTACCGTCGAGCAGATGTATCTCAAGGGTCGCAAGCACGATCGGGCAACGCGGCGCTCCAAGGCGCGGGAATACTACCAAAAGGTCCTCACGCAAGATCCCGGACACCTGCTCGCGCTGCGGGCTCTTGCCGTGCTCGACCTCGAGGCGGGACTTTACGACCGGGCAATCGAGCGGCTGGAAAGGGCGCTGCACCGGGACGCCGACGACGGGCTGTCGTGGTTCTTCCGGGGCGTGTGCCACTTGAGGCTGGCCGATGAGCAAGAGGCCCTCCGCTGCGGTTACCGGGCCGCCCGATGCTTTGGAACCGGCTCGCTGGGATACGACCTGGTTGGCCGGGCCTACATGCGACTGAAGCAGCCGTCCCGGGCAGTGGAAGCCTTCACCAAGGCGGTGGGGCTGAATCCCGGCGACACCCGGGCGGCCGATCACTTGATGTTGGCCCTGTACCGACGGGGCGCCACCCGCGACGCCTCGCTGATGGCCCGTGAGCGGCTCGCCCAAAACCCCACCGACCTGGTCCCCAGGGCCCTGGTGGCGCTGCAAAACCGCAACGCCATGACGCGTTTCGTGCTGGATACGCGGGCAATGGTCGGTGAAGACGACTTCGAGATGCTGGAGACGAGCCTGGTCTTCGCCGAGCTGGGCCTGGTGGAAGACGCCGCCAGGATCCTCGCCGCGACCCGCGTCGAAGGCCTCCCCGAGGCCCGGCTCAGCCCCCTGCCGCTGTACTACCTGGCCTATTACGCCTCGCAATCCGGCGACGAAGCCGCCGCCGCCGAGCACCTCCGCCGGGCTGCCGCAATTAAGAAGGATTTTGTCTTCCCTTCCCGGCCGGAAGCCGTGGAAGTGTTCCGATACGCCGTCGCCAAGAACCCCGCGGACGCCCATGCCCATCTTCACCTGGGGAACCTCTACGCCAATCTCGGAAGGCTGGAGGAAGCCGCCGCGCATTGGCAGCGGGCCGCCCGGTTGAAGCCGTCGCTGAGCGTCGCGCTGCGGAATCTCGGTGTCTACAGCGCGGCGGTAGAGAAGGACCTCTCGAAGGCCGAGGGTTTCTACCGCAAGGCCATTGCCGCCCGGCCCGACGACCAGACTCTCTACCGCGACCTGGCCGAGATCCTGATCGCCCGCGACAGACGCCCCGAGGCGATCAAACTTCTGGAGACGATGCCGGTTAAGAAGATCCGCCGGGCGGAGATCATCATCATGCTCGCCCAGGCCTATTTCGACGAGCAGAAGTACACCAAGACGATCGACCTGCTGGAGTCCACGCCCTACTTCGTCAACTGGGAGGGCCAGACGATCACCTGGGTGCTGTTCAACAGGGCCCACATCGAGCGGGGCCGCCAGCGCCTCGAGAAGAAGGATTTCAAGGGCGCGTTGGCCGACTTCGAGGCCGCCTTGAGCTATCCGGAGAACATCGGCGTCGGCCGCAGCGACACGCCCCAAGAGGCCCCGGCCCAGTACTGGAAGGGAAAGGCACTCCAGGCCCTCGGCCGGCTCGACCAGGCACGTGCCGCGTGGAAGGCAGGAGCCGCCGGCCCTAAAGGCTCGGGCCAGCAGAACGAGTATCGGCAACGGTGCAGTGAGGAACTAAAGGCGACACACTGAGGGACAACTCCCGCAACGCCGCCCGACGCCAGTCTCGACGTAACGCGCGCATCACCGGCGGGAACACTGCATAGCGAAGCGGCACAGTGTTCCCGTCCGCGT
>CAZUAM010000686.1:0-3784 GCA_964618095.1 uncultured Planctomycetaceae bacterium
CAATAGACGGAGTCTGTAGATCGAATTGTTTCACAGGCTCTCAGTACTCGGTACTCAGTACTCGGTACTCTGCTCCTCTCCCGCCCATCACTCCGAGCATACACCGCCCCACCACTTGTCCCTCCGTTCCAGCTACGCCCGATCATTCGCCTCCCCAAACAAGGTCTGCCGACGTCGCTTGCCACGTTGCGTAACGTGACCCGGCCAATCCGACACAACAATGCTCCCCACTCTGGCCATAACCAGAAGACCACACCACCCTGCAGAATCGGTCAATAGAAATTAGTATTGTGTCCGCGGAATTCTATCGCCTAGTCCATCGGTCAAAAGACCGCCCGCCCGTAACGGCGCGGGCGGGGGCGATGATTGTCGGCGGGTTACTTACCCTGCCCCGACTTGTTCTTACTCGGATCGACTAACTTATAGCTCGATCCGGGGGAAGGGGTAGGCGGCAACGGTTCGCCTTTGACGACCGTTACTTCATTCCCCTTCCCGCCACGCGGGCCGATGGTCTGGTACTGCCCCGACCGGGGGGCAGTCTGACCCGGCTTGAAACTACTCGGCTTACCCATGAGAATAATCCTCCTTGAGTGTCAGCCGGTCCGGTTTTCCGCGGACGGACCGTCCGCCCGGTTCCACCGTCGAAAGCAAGTCCCATATATTGTAGCAAGATCTCAGGGTGCCACAATATGTTGTACGAGACTTTTGTTCAGGTTATCCCTGCTTTCGGGTGGACTGCCGTGGTCGGGGCTGATATTCCTCGCCTACCATAGCGTCCCATGAGTTGTCTGACGGAGGAAGCTTAGCCCGGACTTGATCCGCTGAGCAACAACTTCATCGTCCGGCTCCTGACCGTCCGGCTGGCCGTAAAGGAAGCGTAGCGCAGGGGACCACCCTCAATCCTCCGGCTCTTCGTCTTGCGGCGGAACTTTCAGCACTTCCCGGCCGTCAATGCTCGAACTGATTTCGGATTTCGGATTTCGGGGACAGTCACCTATTTCTGGGCCTCTTTCGGCGTCGACCAACCGGCGTATTCCGGGGTTTCTTAATCGCCTTCGCTTTAATCAAAGTCGTCACGGTCGTAAGTCTCAATGCCTTCCGATTTCAAGAACTCGTCAGTTTCTCTGTCAATAATGTCAGCATACCGGGCATTCGACGGATCAACTCGAATTCCGGGGACACAATACTGATTTCTCTGCTTCCCTGGGCGGCCGGGCGTCTTGGGGCGGATGGAACGATCGAGTTGCCGTTCGATCTTCTTCAAGAGTGATTCGCTTCCCGCCCAGTGCGATCACGCCGGCGCAGCCACTCGGGGAAGGCGTCGGACTCTAAAGATCCAGTTTGGCCACTTCCGGCTCCATCCATACGGTATTCTCCGCCTCGGCCGTGGGTGTCGTCAACCAGTGCCGCGCCCCCAACTTCTCCCTCGCCCCTATCCCCTCGCCCCCAGCCCCTATGCCCTGCGGTGCAATCCGCCTCCGGCTACTTCCCTGGTGTCTCTTCCAAGGCCGCCAGCAGCCCGGCCACGTAGTCGCCGATCTCGGCCAGGACCTGCTCGCGCGGCCTGGTGGCTGCTTCGGCCACGCGGCGGACGATCGCCGAACCGACGATCAGCCCGTCGGCCACCGGCTTGAGCATCCGCACGTGTTTCGGGCGGCTGACGCCGAAGCCGATGCAGATCGGCAGCGGGGTCTGCTCCCGGAGCCAGGCCACGTTGTCGAGAAGCTCCCGGGGCAGCTCGTCCCGCTCGCCGGTGATCCCGGTCACCGAGACGTAGTAGATGAACCCGGTGGTCCGCTGGGCGATCCTCACGGCCCGCTCCCGCGGCGTGGTCGGCGTGATCAGTTGGATCAGGCTGAGATCCTGGCGGCGGCAGACCTGGGCCAGGGGTGCGGACTCCTCGACGGGCATGTCGGGCACAATCAGCCCGGCCACCCCCGCCGCCTTCGCGTCGGCCACGTATTCCACCAGCCCGTGCCGGTAGACGATCGAGTAGCTGACCATAGTCACGATGGGGGCGGAAAGCTCCGGCGTCAGGCCGGCGACCATCTCGAGGATACTTGCCAGCTTGAGCTCTTTCTGAAGTGCGCGGGTGTACGAGGCCTGGATCACCGGCCCGTCGGCGATCGGGTCGGTGTATGGGATACCCAACTCACAGATGCTGCTGCCGCGGGAGACCAGTTGGCGGATCAACTCGGCGGTGAACCGCAGGTCGGGATCGCCCGCGGTGACAAACGGCATCAGCGCCTTGCGGCCCGTCTTGTGGAGTCGGTCGAAGAGTTCATCAATCGCGGACATGGGGCTGGAAGCTAGGGATTGGGGATTAGGGATTAGGGGCTTTGGATCTCTGCACCACACGGCCTCCACAGCCCATCACTCAATGCAAACGCCCACTGCCCACTGCCTACTGCCCACTGCCTACTACCACTCCTCTCCCCGCAGCCGGGCGACCTCCGCAGCGTCCTTGTCGCCGCGGCCGGAGAGGCAGACGACGATCACCTCGTCCGGCTTTCGCGTGGCGGCCAGTTGCATGGCCTTGGCCACCGCGTGCGCGCTTTCCAGTGCTGGCAGGATCCCTTCGGTCCGGGCGAGCACATCGAACGCGGCCAAGGCCTCGGCGTCGGTGACCTGTGTGTAGGTCACCCGCCCAGAGTCTTTCCAGTAGCTATGTTCCGGGCCGGTGCCGGGGTAGTCCAGGCCGGCCGAGACGCTGTGGACGTCGCAGGTCTGGCCGTCTTGATCCTGCATCACGTAGCTGTAGCTCCCGTGGAGGACGCCGGGGGTGCCGAAACAGAGCGGAGCCGCATGGTCGCCCATCTTCTCCGAGCGTCCGCCCGCCTCCACGCCCACCAGGGCAACCTGCTGGTCTTCGATGAACCGAATGAACATCCCGGCCGCGTTGCTCCCCCCACCGACGCAGGCCACGATCAGCTCCGGCAGCCGGTCGAGTTGTTCCAGGCACTGCCGGCGGGTCTCGCGCCCGATCACGGACTGGAAGTCGCGGACGATCCGCGGGAAGGGGTGCGGGCCGACCACGGAGCCGAGGCAGTAGTGGGTCGTCTCGACCGAGGTCATCCAGTCGCGCATGGCCTCGTTGATCGCGTCCCGCAGCGTCCGCGATCCGCTGGCCACCGGGCGGACCTCGGCACCCAGCAGCCGCATGCTGAACACGTTGGGCCTCTGGCGGCGGATGTCTTCCTCGCCCATGTAGACCACGCACTCCAGGCCGAACCGGGCGCAGGCCGTGGCGGTGGCCACCCCGTGCTGGCCGGCGCCGGTCTCGGCGATCACCCGGGGCTTGCCCATCCGACAAGTCAGCAGGGCCTGGCCCAGGGTGTTGTTGATCTTATGGGCCCCGGTGTGGTTGAGGTCTTCGCGCTTCAGATAGATCTGGGCCCCGCCGCAGTGGTTGCTGAGTCGCTGGGCGTGGTACAGCGGCGAGGGCCGGCCGACATAGTGCCGGTACAGCTCGCCAAGCTCCGCCTGAAACGACTCGTCGCCGGCGGCCTTTTCATACTCGGCGGCCAGTTCGTCCAGGGCCCGGCTGAGCGTCTCGGGAACGTAGCGGCCGCCGAATGGCCCGAAGCGGCCGGCGGCGTCGGGCACCTGGGTGGTAGTAGACACGGGAATGTTCTCGCTCGATCCGGTAGTCAATCACCAGCAAAGCTCTAATTCTCCACCATCAGGGCCGACCGGTCAAGAGACGCCGGAAGAGAGGATTGGGGATTAGGGATTTGGGATTGGGGATTTGGGATTTGGGATTGGGGATTGGGGATTGGGGATT
>CAZUAM010000687.1:0-3780 GCA_964618095.1 uncultured Planctomycetaceae bacterium
AGGCCCAACAGGAACGGTTCCACCGGCAGGGCTTCGGCACCGCGCCGGTGGACGACATCCTCGAGCACATCAAGGGCGAGCTGCCGGGTATCGCCAAACGGGCCGGCGTCGACGTGATCGTATCGAAATGGGCGATTACCTACAGCGCGGCCGACGCCCAGTTTGTGGACGTGACCGACCTGATCGTCGAGCCCTTCAAGCCCAACCAGCGGACGAAGCGGTTCATCCGCCAAATCCGCGACAAGCCACCCCTTTCGCCCGAAGAGATCGAAAAACACCAGCACGACCACTGATCCTCCCCACCAGGGTGCCCTCCGCAATCGGGGCACTCGCCATGATGGCAACGCACTTGGTCCGTCATTGCCGCCGCGGGCCGACTCTGCTACATTCCGAAGGTTTGCCCGCCGCTTAAGCCGAGTCGCCCGTGATGTCCCCTGAAAAGTCCAGTTCGGCGTGTCCGGAGCCGGTTCGGGCATGGCTCACGCAGGCCGCGGAGGCCGGTGCTTCGGATCTCCATCTGGTGGTAGGCCATCCGCCCGTGCTCCGCCTGCACGGCACGCTCCAGGGGCTGGCAGACTCCACGCTCGACGGCGACACGCTGCGGCGTCTGCTTACGCCGCTCTGCCCGGAACCGATCTTCAGTCGCTTCCTGTCCGAAAAAAATGCCGATTTCTCCCTGGAGCTGGAGATCGACGGCCGGCTGCAGCGCTTCCGCGTGAACTACTTCCTCAGCGGCCAGCACCTGGGCGCCTGTTTTCGCGTGATCCCCTCGGAGATTCCGGACTTCGAGTGGGCGGGATTTCCCCCGTCGCTGGCCGACCGGCTGGCCCACTTTCGCAACGGGCTGGTGCTGATCTGCGGGGTGACCGGATCGGGCAAGACCACCTCGCTGGCGATGATCATCAACCTGTTGAACCAGGAGGGGGGATACCGGATCATCACCGTCGAGGAGCCGGTCGAGTATCTGTTGCCCAAGGCCCCCCATTCGGTCGTCAACCAGCGCGAGGTGGGTACCGACGTCCACAGCTTCGCCGACGGCCTGAAGTACGGCCTTCGCCAGGACCCGGACGTGATCTTGGTGGGCGAGATCCGCGACCGGAAGACCGCCCAGATGGCCCTGAGCGCCGCCGAGACCGGCCACCTGGTCTTCTCCACCATGCACACCCGGGACGCCAAAGGCGCCGTCTCGCGATACGCGGACCTCTTTCCCCAAAGCGTGCAGCGCGACATCCGTTCCCAACTCTCGCTGAGCCTGCGAGCGGTCCTGAGCCAACATCTGCTCCCCGGCCTCCAGGAGGGTCAGAAGCGGGCGTTGGCCTTGGAGGTCATGTTCAACAACACGGCCATCGCCAGCGCGATTCGGTTCGGCAAGATCGAGAGCATCGACAACAGCATCCTCACGGGCCGCTCCGACGGGATGGTCACCCTGGATGAGTCGCTCCGGCGCCTGCTCCAGGACGGCAGAATCAGCCGAGAAACCGCCGGGCGCTACATGAGCGACGCGGCGCGGAAGCAGATTTCGCGGACAAAGATCCGGCCTTAGCGCGGCTTTTCTTAGGCGAGCCGTTGAAGATTTCGGTGCCTTCTGCTAACTACTTGAAGGGCAGTGGTAGTATTTGCGCTTCCGGGAGGGCCAAAATGTCTGAGCTGTTTTCGAAATTTGACGCCATGGAGTTCATCATCTGGACCGCCGTGGCCGGGGGCCTTCTGATCGGCCTGGTCAGTGCCGTGGTGGCCATCGTCGGTGCGTACTGGGCGTGTGTCCGCGAAAGGCAGATCGCCGCCACACTCGTCCAAGAGATGCTCGATCGAAACGTGCCGAGCGACGAGATCGTCGACGTGCTCCTGGCGATGGGGATCGAGGACGAGGACGATCCGCGACTGGCACTGCTTCATCACCGGCCCGAACAGCCGCAGCCAAAGCCGGGGTTGGCCTCGTGAGGGGTTGGGGCAAGTCTTGACATCGAGTTGGGGGAGTTGGGGGCAGCCCCCGACATTTGACAGATCGACCCGCCAAGGCTGTGGCGGGTCTCAAGCGTCAAGAGTCGAGTGCGCCCCCCTGGGCAGCAGCCCCTTGCGGCCGCTTAGGAAGTAATAAGCCTTGACCTATTCCTCGCGACTCGTCTCCTCTTCCTCTGAAACGGGCACGCCGGAATCGTACAGCAAGACCCTCTTTTTCAGTTCGTCCGCGAAACTGTAAATGTCGTTCACGTCGTCGATTGCGTACTTTGTCTCCTGTTTGTTCTCATCGAAGAGGCCCAGTTCCTTCTTCTCGGGCAGGTTGAACCAAAGGCGGCAAATCGGTTTCCGATTACTGTTGTCGAGCAGCACTCCGCAATACCGTATTGCGTCGCGCATGAAAACGCGCTTGACGTCCACGATTTCCCTCAGAACCGCCTTGACGATGTAGAACCCTTCGATCTCCTCTTCGGTGGTGACTATTCTGCTTTTCGTCGCTTCTTCATCGTCACCACCTAGCTTGCTGTCCTCCGGTGTAGCCGTGGGTGTCTCCCGCTCTAGGGCCGATTTCAGGCGTTCATTGATTCGATCGTTGACGAATTCCTGGAAGGCACGTTTGGTTATTTGCGCAAATTGCCCCCGCACCGCCTGCGTTATCCGCCCTGAGTAGACGCGGGTCGTTAACAGTCGGACGAAATCCTCGGACGGGTTCATCCATTGGTCCCTCAACGCGCGCTTGATGCCTTTGGTGAACTTTAGATCACTGGCAGTCGAGAGGATGTTCTCCAGGTCGAAGCTCTCTTTGGCGAACTTCTTTAGTTCCTCGACGACTCGCTCGTCCACGTCCAGCAGGTTGAATTCAAGGAACGGCCTGGAGTCCATCTTGTTTGGCTCTTCCAAGTCCGAGAAGAACTTGTACATCACGCCATTGGTTAGAACGCCGATGCGCGCTTCTGTCACAGAGAAGTAACGATAGAGCTGCGAGGCGTGCTCCTTGTCGAGGTCTGTGTCGGCCGCTTTGCATTCGAAGAGCATTATCGGCTTCCCCTCGTGCAGAATGGCGTAATCGACCTTCTCGCCCTTCTTGGCACCAACGTCCGCTGTGAATTCAGGAGTGACCTCCGTAGGGTTGAACACGTTGTACCCGAGCGCCTGGATGAACGGCATGACGAGTGCCGTCTTGGTGGCCTCCTCGGTTTGCAGATACTCAACCTGCTTTGATTTGCGGGCTGAAAGTTCCTTCAGGCGGTCGATGAGATCCATTTTCAATGGTCCTCGAAAATAGGCTAAGGGACTTGGTATAGGGGCCCATTAGTTACCCTGTGGGACTGCACCACTATTCTCCGCGCCGCACGCAGGATTGCAAGTAGTACCCCGAAGTGCCGGCCTCGAACCCAGCGGCCCCTCGAACAGGCGGGATAATGGCCGCGACTTGACTTCTCCCCGCAATCTGGGGATCATGACTAGTGGTGCGACGCACTTGGACTGACGAGTTGAGCGGGGCGGCTTGCCTGCGCTGTTGGTCGGGTCCTGGCGCACGTCGCAACGGGCCGCAAGCGGCCCCGCTAAACGGTCAATTTGACACTCAAAGCGGATCAGATCATCGGGTGGGCTTATGTCGCGTCAGGCGATCTTTGAAGCTTCTGCGAGCTACTTTCTCGAGCCGATCAGGCGGCTGATGGAGGATGAGTCGGTCACCGAGATCATGGTCAACGGGTTTGACGAAGTCTATGTGGAGCGGCACGGGAAGCTGGAGCATACCACCGCCAGGTTCGCCAGCGAGGACGCCCTGCTGTCGGCGATCCACAACATTGCCCAGTG
>CAZUAM010000688.1:0-556 GCA_964618095.1 uncultured Planctomycetaceae bacterium
CCTGATCGGCTACGGCTGCCAGCCGCATACCATGAGCCTCTGCGCCGCGGGGAAGACCGAAATGGAGGCCCGCGTGGGCATGACCTGCGGGATGTTCATCAAACGCTTCTGCACGGTCGCCTGGGTATTGACCGGGCTGTGCGCCGTGGCCTACTACACGATCCTCCGCAAGGACGTGGCCGACGTGGACCACGTCTACGGCCTGATGGCCGGGGACCTCCTGCCGGCGATTGCCCCGGGACTGGTCGGGCTGTTCATCGCCTCGATGCTGGCGGGCATCATGAGCTCCTGCGACGCCTTCATGGTCGCCGGCTCGGCCCTGTTCACCGGCAACGTCTACCGCAAGGTCTTCGTCCGCCGGGCCGGCGATCGCCATTACATGATCGTCGGCCGCGTGGTCTCCGTGCTGATCGTGGCCGCCGCGATCCTCTTCGCCTTCAGCCTCAAGAGCGTGGTCGAAGGGCTGGAGGTCTTTTGGCAGGTCTCGGCGATCATGGGGCTGGCCTTCTGGCTGGGACTGTTCTGGCGCCGCACCACGGTCGCGGCCGTTTGGGTG
>CAZUAM010000688.1:566-3779 GCA_964618095.1 uncultured Planctomycetaceae bacterium
CTGCTTACCAGCCAGCTCCGCGTGCTCGATTACGTCGCCTGGGACTTCAATGCCCGGTACGCAGAAAGACTACCCAAGTTCCTGCAAAAGGATCCCGAGCTCGTTCCCGAAATCCCCGAAGATCTGGGGCGGCGAATCCGGCAATTGCCCGATCTGCCCGAAGCCCTGCGGCGGGAAATCCAACCCAAAGGCAAGTTCACCTACGCCCTGAAAACACGGCTCGAAAAGCCCGTGAACCAGGAACTTGACCGCCTGGGCAAAGCCGCGGAGACCAAGAAAAAAGAGTTGAAAGAGATTCGAACCCTCGAAGCCGGCCTGGTCGAGCTGCGGCCGCTGGTGGAAAAGCGGGCGAACCTCGCGGAAATGCAGGCCGTGGGCCGGCGCTGGAAGGGCCACCTCGAAGAAGTCCGCAACGCCAAGGAAACCGCTACCACCGAGCTCGCGGAACTCGGGGCCGACATCAAGCTCCTCAATAAGTTCGGCAAGCTGGAGCTGCCGGTCCTGGCGCTGCCTTGGCAGATGATCCTCTACTTGACCGTCGGCTTCGCCACGATCGTGGCGGTCAGCCTCCTGACGCCGCGCGTTTCCAAGCAGAAACTCGACCGCTTCTACGCCTGCCTGCGGACCCCCGTGGAATCGGGCGAGCCGGAAACCGAGCCCTTTACGCTGCCACCGGGGGTCGAGCCTCCGCCCCGACGCGTCTGGTGCGACTTCCTCGATCTGGAGATCCCCAAGATCAGCCCGATCGGCTTCGTCGGCCTGGCCGCCACGTCGGCCGCCGTGGCCGCGCTGATCGCCGCGGTCTACTGGATCTTCAGCCTGGGCGCCTAGCCGCGTGCAGCCTGGCTCCCGCCGCACTACCCTCAAATCCGGAATTCTCCCTCCCCCCGGACGGCACCCCCGACGGGTAACCTATATTTGATGGGAGTCCATATTCAGCGAACCGTCTGTGGCAGGATTTCGCGAAAACGAATCCGTGGAAAGAGGCGACCAGTGGTCGCGGAAACCCGCCGCCACTGGCGGCGGCTTTACACACCGAACCGGAGGATCGTTACCTCGTGTCTGGAATTCCGGGATACCCTCAAATAACTGCTCGAGAGGAGACCGGCCCGTGCAACTGTTCACGCGAGACAAAAAGAGGGCAGTCCAGAGCTTCATCCTCAACGTGGTCAACAACAACTGCCCGGAAATGGCAGCCTTGATTGAAGGACCGCGGCTGGAGAACCGGGTGAACCTCACGCTGGTGGTCCTGGTCGTCCCCGTGGAAAACGGCAAGCCGCTCGCCGAAAACGCCTTCAAGGCGGTTACCAAGGAGTTCTCCACCGCGGGACTGGCCTTGGTGCTCGACGGGCCCAAGGCCCTGGACGAGGTGATTGTGGGGTTCCGCTGGGAGCGCGAGATGACCTTCATTCGCGCCACTGCCAAGCACCTCAATCCGATGGGAGGCGGCTTTTTCCAACTCGGCCTCCAGATGACCGAATTGGTCCATTCCAGCGACGTTCCCGAGCTGGAATCGTTGTACCTCTGGCCCGCTGCCCCCCGGCCGCTCTGAGTGCAACAGCCGGACCCCTTGCCGAACTGACGGCTCCTCAATAGCCGGCGGCAAACCTGCCGCCGGTCCTCCCCGCAGCCGTTCCTCGCCGGCTACTTGTCAAACCCGGTTTGACAACCCCCGCAGCGGCCCTCCGCAGTCTCTTGCGAACCGGTCCACACGCCGGTAGACTGCACCTCGATATCCCCCTTCCGCTTTCCCAGGAGGTTGCCATGATCCACACGCTCGTTGTCGCCGCCTTTCTGCCAATCGTCGGTGCGCCGGCCGCCGCCGAGGACCTCACGGTACTGCCCCCGAGGATCAACGGCGTTGCCCCGAAAGACTTGATGCACCACTACCTGCTGGGTCGGGTCCGCCAGGCCCTCGACCGCCGGGACGCCGAGTACGAAAAACTCAAAACGCCGGAGCAACTCGCCGCCTACCAGCAGCGGATGCGGGAGTTCTTTGTCGCCGCCTTGGGCGGCTCTCCCGAGCGGACTCCGCTGGGCCCGAAGGTCGTGGCCAAACAAGACCGCGACGGCTATCGCATCGAGAAGATTATCTTCGAGAGCCAGCCGCGGCATTTCGTCACCGCCGTCCTCTATCTGCCCGAGGCCAAGCCGCCCTACCCGGGCGTGCTGGTCCCCTGCGGACACAGCAACAACGGCAAGGCCTCCGAGCCGTACCAGCGGGCGTCCATCCTCCTGGCCCGAGGCGGCATGGCCGCGCTGTGCTACGACCCGATCGACCAGGGCGAACGCTTCCAATTGCTCGACGACGACGGCAAGCCGCTGGTCGGCGGAACCACCGCCCACTCTCTGCTGGGCGTGGGGAGCACGCTCTTGGGACGCAACACGGCCACCTTCCGCATCTGGGACGGGATCCGCGCGATCGACTACCTCCAGAGCCGCAAGGAAGTCGACCCGCAGCAGATCGGCTGCACCGGCAACTCCGGCGGCGGCACCTTGACCAGCTATCTGATGGCCCTGGACCAGCGAATCCAGTGTGCCGCCCCGAGCTGCTACCTGACCAGCCTCCGCCGACTGACCCACACCATCGGACCGCAAGACGCCGAACAGAACATCCACGCCCAAATCGCCTACGGCATGGACCATGCCGACTACGTGATGATGCGGGCCCCCAAGCCGACGCTGATGTGCGTCGCCACGCGCGACTACTTCGACATCGGCGGAGCCTGGAGCAGCTTCCGCCAGGCCAAGCGGTTCTACACCCGGCTGGGCTTCGCCGAGCGGGTCGACCTGATCGAAAGCGACGCCGGGCACGGCTTCAATACCCAACTCCGTACCGGCGCCGTCCGCTGGATGCGCCGCTGGCTGCTGGGCATCGACGACGCGATCACCGAACCCGAGTCGAGCATCGCCCGCGACAAGGACATGCTATGTACCCCCCGCGGCCAGGTGATGCTGCTCGATGGCGCCCGGACCACCTACGACCTGAACATCGAGCTCGAAGAGAAGCTGGCCGCCGCGCGGAAGGAGTTCTGGAAGCGAACGGAAAAAGAGAAGGCCCTGGAGGAGGTGCGGCAGATCACCGGCATCCGCAAGCTGGCTGATCTGCCCGAACCCAAGGTCGAAAAAGCGGGCGAACTGCCGCGCGAAGGCTATCGCGTCGAGAAACTCCTTCTGACGCCCGAGCCGGGCATCTGGCTGCCGGCCCTGGCC
>CAZUAM010000689.1:0-3778 GCA_964618095.1 uncultured Planctomycetaceae bacterium
CCTTTTTCGCTGGAATTCAAGGCTGCTAGCATTGCCAGCTTTTCACTTTGAGTAATGTGGATACTTCCCTTCCCGGGCGGAGCGAAAGCGGGCGACTCTGGCCGGCCGCGTCTCCGACCGGGTAAGCATCCCGTTGCAGCGGATTTCTTCCCGTGTAACTGCCGCATCAATCCTCTTCGAAGTCCCCTTAGCGTTCACTCCCATTCGTAATTGGAATGCAACTCTCATCCGACCTTTACCGTCTACGATGAGGCTGACCCGTCAGACGGAAGGAGTAGGCCCCGGAACCGACGTCGAAGGTAACGTAGTCGGTGCTCTGGCTCGCGCCGCTGACACCTGCCACACCGGTCACGTAGGCACCGTCTCTGAAAACCGTCTTTCGGCCCTCGGCGACGACGATGTTCTTCAGTCCCAAGGTGGGAATGCTCACCTTGGCCTGGGAGCCCGGCGGGATGGTCACGTCCAGGGTCAGCGAGTTTCCGTCCTTCTTCCAGCCGGATGCGATCACGCCTCGGACCGTGCGGACAGAAGCTCGGGCGTGGGTCAGATCCCCCACCACGTGCGGACGGATTTCGATCCGGCGAAAGCCGGGCACCATTTGGCCGGGCCCGTAGTACTCGGGGCCTTGGATACCGGCCAGGTCGTTGTAGAGAAACTCGTCAATGGTGGCCCACATAATCATGCTCTCGGCCCCGGGGTATCCGCCGGACCGCGGGCGTTGGACCCAGGATTCCCAGATCGTGGTCGCCCCTTGGTCTACCATGTATCCCCAACCGGGATAGGTCTTCGCCGTGGCCACGCGAACCATCAGCTCGGCGTGTCCCTCCGCGGCGAGCGTGTCGATCATGCACGTCGTGCCCGTGTTGCCGGTGTGCAGGTGCCCGTCGTACTGCTTGGCGATACTGTCGACGATGTTCCTAAGCACGCCCGACCGCTGGTCTTGCGGAACGATCTTCAGCGCCAGCGGAAGGAGGTTGGCCGTCTGCGAGCCGGTGGCGTACTGGTGAGTTTCGCGATCGAGCCACTTGCGGTTCAACGCCCGTTTGATCTGCTCGGCCAGTTCGGCGTACTGCTTTGCGTCCTCGGTTTTTCCCAGCAGGCGTGCCGCCTGGGAGACGGCTAACGCGCCGCGATAGTAATAGCCGGTCCAGACCAGCGGCGGCGGGGTCTCCTGCGAGATGAATTGCTCTTCGCCGGGAAGCTTGCCCGGCAGCAGATGGTCGCCGTAGCGTCCGCGCGTAATGATGTGGTCCTCGGCAATAGACGTGTGGTAATCGACGCACCGCCGCATGCCGGCGTAGTGCTGCCGGAGCATTCGCTCGTCATCGAGGTACTGGTAAAGGTACCAGACAAGCATCGGGTAGTTTCCACCCCATGCCGGATCGAAATGTGGGCTGGACGGGTAGGACGGGCAAATGGTCGGGACGTTGCCGTCGGGCTCCTGCGCGTGGGCGATGTCCTCGAGCCACTTGGTCCAGAACAGCGGCATGTGCTTTCGCGGATAGAGCGACCCGGTGATCGTAGCCGGGTCGGTCCACGCCCAATGCTCGCGATAGAGGCAGTCCAGCGGCATGCCGAACAGGCCGTTGGTCAGCGTCCAGTGGACGTTCTGATGGATCTGGTTGAGCACGGGATTGGAGCAGTCGAAGCGACTCGACAGATCGACGTCCGAGTGGGTCACGCGTCCCTGCAAGTCGTCGATTGTCAGTTTGCCCGGATAGCCTTCGATTTGGACGTAGCGAACCGGATGGTAGGTGAATCTCGGCTCGTAGATCTCTTCGCCGTTGCCTTTGAGCGTGTAATGGTCCGCCGAACCGCCGCTGCGATAGCGGGTTTGATCGATCAGCCCACCCTCGGGCAGCAGACGGCCCGAATACTTGATCGCTACGGTGGTGCCGCCGTCTTCCACGGTGACCGGGCCGCGCATCCGCAGTCGGGCCCAGCCGCCGAAGAACTGCCCCAGGTCGTAGACGTAAACGCCCGGTTTCGGGGTGGTTAGCTTCACCGGCCGCAGCGTCTGGTTGACCTTGATGGCCGGCATCAACTGCGACTGCGTCAAGCCGCCGGGGGCTTCTTTCACGGCCGCGGCCGCCCACGTCGAATCGTCATAGCCGGGCATGGTCCAGCCGGGTCTCTCCAACCGGGCGTCATACACCTCCCCGTTCCAGAAGTCATTTCGCCGGATGGGGCCGTCGATGGTCTTCCATGTGGGATCGCTGGTCACGCTGGCTGTGCTGCCGTCGACGTGCTCGATTTGCATCTGCATCAACACACGAGGCGAGTCACCGTATCGCATACGTCCCGGCTCACAGTACCACCCGTTGCCGAGCATCACGCCCAGCGCGTTGCGACCCTTCTTCAGCCGGTCGGTCACGTCGTGGGTCACGTACAAGACCCGCTTGTCGTAGTCGGTCGCGGCCGGGTCGAGCACGTGGTCGCTCACCTTTCGGCCATTCAAGTAGAGCTCGCTCCACCCGATGCCCGAGATGTAGACGCGAGCCCGCCGGACGTCTTTGGTCACGGTGAACTCGTTGCGCAGCAGCGGAGAGGTGCCAGGCGAGAGACCGATGGCGACGGCATCTTGCCCGCCGGCGCTGTTGGCCAGGTTGCCGTCAAGCTTCCACCGGCCGACCAGATGATCCGGCCCCGGATTGCCGCCTTCGGCCAGGGTTTGGACATGCTCGGGCGAGAGGGCCCCGCTGTAGATACGCACGTCGTCGATACCACCGGGGAAGAACTCGGAGGAAGCCGACGACGAGCCGATATAGGCCGGGCTCGATCCGGCCGTGTCGAGTGGTCCGCTCAGCGGCGTGCTGCCGACTTGCCGGCCGTCGGCGAAGAACCTAATTGACGTGCCGTCGTACGTCGCGGCAACCAGATGCCAGTGGCCGTCGCCAAGATAATCCTTGTCCAACCGCGCACCTTGCTCGACGTACGAGCCATCGATGCCCAGTCCACACCACAGGCCCCAGAGGCCATCCGTCTCGCCGATCGCCAGAAGGTGTCGGGCGTCGCCGTCGTCTTTGCGGTAGATCTCCCGCCAGTGGTCGGTGCATTCGGTCGGCTTGATCCAAGCACTGATGGTAATCTGTGCCGCCGGCTTCAGTTTCGCCGAGTGCGGTATCCTGATTGTTTCTCCCTCTCCGTCGAGTTGGACCGCGCCGGCCAGCTTGCCGGCGACATAGGTCAGGCGGCCGGGCCCGACCCCGATCCATTGACCCTTCCAGTCGCTCTGTTTCAAGAGCCCCATTTCAAAGCTGTCCGGCTTGCTCCACACCGATGGCTGGCCCTGCCTGTCCCAGACCCGGACCTTCCAGTAGCACTTTTCGCCACTAGCCAGTGCCTTGCCCCGATAGTCGATGTTCAGCGACCGGTCGGAATTCACCCTTCCGCTGTCCCACTTGTCGCCCACACTGGTCTGGAGTTTCTCCTCGCTGCCGGCCACCAGAATCTGATATGCCGACTGCATCTGCCCTCGCTCATTCGACTGCAGAACCCAGCCAAATCGTGGCCGGGCCGTGTCGATGCCCAGCGGATTGACCGCATACTCACACGTCAGCTCCGACGGCGTCAGCTTTGCCTGCCGCTCGATCGGCTCGGCAGAATTTGCCGCCGCAGTCAGTAGCATGGCTGTGACGAGGCACAACGCCCAGTTTACTGCAATGATCCCTGTACGTTGTCGAGTAGACATAATATGGCCTCCTCAGTTAGGTTTGCTTTGTATTGTCGAGTAGACATAATATGGCCTCCTCAGTTAGGTTTGCTTTGTGTTCCCTGT
>CAZUAM010000690.1:0-3767 GCA_964618095.1 uncultured Planctomycetaceae bacterium
GAGACGCCGGTGCCACTTGATCCTCCTTGATATTGCACTTGATTGAACGGTATTGGGATTTGGGGGTGGGGAAGGGGCTTATCTTGCGGGGGCTTGAGAGTACGACTGGACAGTAGACCTTCACGCTGCCTTCTTTCTCCGCCGACGGGGCTGACGGGTGTCTTTCCAGCGGCGGTGGAGCCACCAGTACTGCTGCGGCGTGCGGCGGATGACCTCCTCCAGGCGGCTGGTGTACCACTGCGTCAGCTCGCGGACGCTGCCCAACTCCGTGTCTGCCTGGTGAGGATCGGCGATTGCCTCGGCGTGCATTTCCAGGTGCAGCGGCCGGCCCGTCCTCCGGGCCGAACAGACCGCCAGGGGGGCGTTGTTGTCCAAGGCCAACAGGGCGATCGCCTTATGGGCGGAGGCCGGACGCCCGAAAAACTCCACCCAGCACCCTTTCGGCCCGGCGTATTGGTCGGCCAGAAACGCCATCGTCCCGCCGCCGGCCAGCACCTCCAAGATCCGGTCGTAGCCGCCGTTCTTGGGAATGATCTGCTGGCCGGTGCTGCCGCGAAAGCGATTCAGGAAGCGGTCCAGATAGGGGTTGTCGAGGGTTCGGGCGACCGTGTAGGTGGGAAAGCCCAGGATGGCCAGCACGTAGCCGGAGACCTCGAAACTGCCGAAATGGGCCATGACGATCAGCGTGGGACGCTCGCTCAACAGCAGCCGTACCAGACGGGCGTGGCCCCGCAAGCTGGCGTAGTCTCGCCAGTTGGTTTCGTGGATCTTCCGCGGTGCGTGGGCCACCTCCAAGACCAGCAGGAACAGATGTTCCCACATCTGCCGGGCCAATTGCTTCCGCTGGGCCTCGGAAAGCTCCGGAAAGGCATGTGCCAGGTTGTCGTCTACCACTCGGGCCCGGATTCGCACCAGGTTGCAGAACAGCCACGCCAGCCTCCGGGCGAGCGTCTGGCCGGTCTCGATCCGCATCGCCTGCACCAGACAGATCAGCACCCGAACCATCAGGTAGACGAGGAAATCGACGAGGCGCTTGGGTCGCATGGGAGTTCCCTCCGTGGAACGCGGTCGGGAAAATGGCTAGTGGTTTGCCGCAGCAAGAATGGCTAGTAGCCGGGACGCAACGCGTCGCGGGAGACTCTCGCAGGGGTCGTTCGATGGGGTTTTTCCCCTCGTTCCTACCGCGACGCGTTGCGTCCGGCTATTGTCAAACAGACGGTCAAATGGTGACGAACGGCTGGCGGCAGGGTGGGCATTTTCCCAGGAAAGGCCCGACGGGCCAAGAGCGCTTTGCGCCCCGGCGCCCCGGCGCCAGTTGCGCGGGGACAAACGCCACGGCTGGCGTTCAACGAGCCGGGCTGCCCCCGACTCCAGTCTTGCGTGCCTTCAGCGGCGGATCGCTCTTGAGCGGCAGCTTGACGGCCCGGCCCGTCTCGGCGGCCTTGTAGATACCCAGGATGATCTCGACCGAGCGGCGGCCTTCGGGGCCGTCGACCAGCGGGGTAGTGCCCTTCTTGATCGCCTTCAGGACGTCGCGGAACTGCCGGGTGTGGCCGTGGTGGCCGATGGCGGCCGGGTCGGCCGCCCCGCCGCCGCCGCTGACGCGCTGGGACATCTTGCGGTGGATGGCCTCGTCCCGCTTCCTCTTCCTGGCGAAGTCCCACTTGATCAGGTCTTCTTCCTCCATCACGGCCGAGCCGGCGGAGCCGTGGATCTCGATCCGCTTGAGATAGCCCGGGTAGATGGCCGTGCTGGCCTCAATGACGCCCAGGGCCCCGTTTTCAAACTGCAAGGTGGCCATGGCCACGTCCTCCACGGCGATCCGCTGGTGGGCCAACAGCGCAGTGCGGGCGCGGATTTCGGCGACCGGTCCCATCAGCCAGCAGAGCAGGTCCACGCTGTGGATGGCCTGGTTCATCAACGCGCCGCCGCCGTCGAGCTGCCAGGTCCCCCGCCACTGGCCGCTGTCGTAGTATCCCTGGGTGCGGTACCACTTGACGATGGCATTGCCGACGGTAAGCCGTCCGAAACGTCCCTGGTCGATGGCCCGTTTCATCTCCACGCTGGAGTCGTGGAACCGGGAGGGGAAGATGGTCGAGAGGACCACGCCGGCCTTTTCGCATTCGGTGATGATTCTGTCGCATCGACGGAGGGTGATTTCCAGGGGTTTTTCCACGATCAGGTGTTTTCCGGCCCGGGCGGCGGCCACGGCCGGTTCCAAGTGGGCGCCGCTGGGCGTGCCCACGGTGACCACCTCCACGTCGTTGTCGGCCAGCATCTCGTCCAGATCGTGGTAGGCCTTGCAGCCGGTGGCCTCGGCCAGTCGGTCGGCCGCGGCCGGCACCGTGTCGAAGGCGGCCACCAGCTTCGCCCTGGGGACGTCAGCGATCGCCCGGGCGTGAAAACGGGCGATCATGCCGCAGCCAACAATGCCAAAACCGGTCGCCATGGAAGGTCTCCTCGCTGGTGGTTGTCCAGGGGAAAGAACCCGAATTATAGAAACGCTCCAGGCGGGTGAAAAGGGGTGGGCGCACCGGGCTGCCTCCTCCGGTCGCTACTTGGCGGCCAGCGTCAGTGCCACGGCCACGCCGGTGGCGTTGAAGGCCATGTGAAGCACGATCGACGGAACGATGCGGTGGGTGCGGCAATACAGGATTCCCAGGACCAACGCCAAGAAGAAGATGGGGATAGGATCGGCGACAACGTCTTTCGGTAACAATACCTTGACGGCGATGTTGACCAGTAAGACCGGGGGAGTGACCGCCAGAAACGCCAGCAGGCCGAGCTTCAGATCCGACGCCACTTTTCCGGGCACCACGCCCAAATCTACCAGCGTCGCGCCGGTGCGAAACCGCAGCAGGGCCGCCGCGAACCCCAACGTCAGTAGATTCAGGATAGCCTGGGCGGTGATACCGAACAAGATCAGGCGCAGGTCAACCCGCGGCTGGGGTCCCCGGTAGTGCACCGCGGCGAAGAGTATCGATGAAATCGCCACGGCAGCCGCGCCCGGCACGATTCCCCGGAATTGGGGCACGCGCTGCGACGCCCAGTTCTCCACAGCCTCCAGCCAGCCTTGTAGCACGAGGCGGAAGAGGAGCTCCTCAATGATCGCGGCCACCACGACCACGGCTACGATGCACAAGCCCAGTGCCCACGGATCACCGCTTTCCTTGAGCACTCTCGCCGCAGGGTGCTCCGTGTCGAGTTCTGCCTCCCGCGACACGGCCGGCGGCTCGATGTTTCCCAGCTCGAACCACGCGATAGCCGAATACACCGCCCCGAGCTGCGCTGTGAAGTACAGCACGAACAGCAGCAGCACATCGATCCCCTGCCAAGGTACCGGACGCCGCGGCTGGTAGGGTACCACGGCTGTTCCACGCCCTATCCGTGCCAGGACCAGCGTCCACACCGCCAAGCAGGCGCAAACGGCCAACGCCATCACCGGGAGCAACCACCAGGGGACAAGTTGTGGGGAGGCCTGGGCCACGGTGGGAATTGCAGATCCGGGGTGCAAGATATCTCCTCCGCGCCGATCAGCGGCCGGGCGGACGGGACCTGTTTACCCGGCCTCGGTAGCACGCCACAGCGGCCACCATGCGACCTACTGACGCAATAGCTTCACTGCTGCAACAATGTACCCGGCGCCGGAATAAACGGTCAGTACGACTGCCGACCAGACCGACAGGACCAGCAGCGGGCTCAGCCAGCCGATGACGGCGGCCGGAGGGTCGGACCGGGCGTAGTGGACGTAGAGCAGGCACGCCCCG
>CAZUAM010000691.1:0-3748 GCA_964618095.1 uncultured Planctomycetaceae bacterium
TTCCGCCTTCCCCCGTCCGCCTTTTCTTTCTCCCGCTTCCGCCTTCCGCCTTCCCCCTTTCCCCATATGATCCACAACACCGGCCAAACCCCGAACAGCACAATCCAGGTCGTCTTGGTCAACTCGGCCAGCCCCAGCACCAGCCCGGCCGCCACCGTGCGGCGCCAGGCGGGTCCCTTCAGCCAACGCCAAAAGACATAGGCAGCAGCCACACCCACAGCGGTCGCCCCCGCATCCGGCGTGATCAGTTGTGCATGCGCGATGATGTTCGGCGAGAAGCACCATAGGCTGAGCGCCACGATCCCGGCCGGACGACCGTACAGTTCACGGGCCCAGCGAAAGCAGACGTACGCGCCCAACAGACTAAACGGAATGCAGGCCCAGCGAGACAAGGTAAACAGCCAAAGCGATCTCGGGGCGTTGGCTGTCACGAAGTTTGTGGCCACGAAGAATTCGCTGCGACCCTTGGGGTAGCAGTAGAACGAATCCCAGTCAAGGTTGGAGCCCGCGAGCATGACCGGTAGGGCGCCCAGCATGCGGACCAGCGGTGGATTGACCCGATAAAGGTCGAACCGCCCGAAGCCCCAATGGCTGAGTCCGGCGACCAGATGCGCCGGCTCATCCCAGCCCGGACTGTGCCGAATAGCGCCCCACGCCAACAGTAAGGCGTGTAAAATCAACAGTAGGATTATAGCGGTGTGGACGGAACGGGCGTTGTTCCGGATCGATCCTGCGCTGATGTAGAGGCCTCTCACGTAAAGTGCCCTATTAGGTCACAATGCCCGTGACTCGAGGCAACACGTCGCTCGGCGCGCTTTCCCGACCACACGTGACGGCCAAGTCATGGTGAAACCACCCCCAAAGCCAGTTCAGAAGCGCCAGCAGCTAGACGAGAGACTCTTGGGTCATGTGGATCCGTTCGGATTCGATTGCCGCGCGGCAACGGTTCGTGCCGAACCGATTCGCTAGCGACCGATGCATTCTTGCTTCTTGGCCTCTCGGGCCTCGGCCAGCAACGCCTCCTCGGAAAGCAGAAGGTCCCCGTTCCAGTTATACCCTGCGCCGCCTCCTAACCAGGAATACCGCCAGGATGGCCACTGCCGCCACATTCAGCGTAACAAAGATAATACGACTGGCCCCCCAGGAAACTTCCCCGCCCGAGAACTTGGCGCTTAGCTCACGATGCATTTCTCGCCATGTCTCCATGATTTGTGGATCTGCTGTGTCTTCGGTGGCCTTTAGTAACTCTGCTATGGCCGCTGGGTCTTGGCTGTACTGGATGTGCTGAGTGATTCTTTCCCTAATCACCTTCCGGGAGTCGGCAAGGAGCTTCCGGAGGAACTGCTTCCGCTCTTCGACGGTCTGGTCGCGTTTGCCACCCCCTGAGAGGTGTCTCTCATCGATGACGTACCCCATTCGGTTCACTCGCGAGACACTGTTGTCGACATCTCCCTCACTTCGGGTCGCAAGCCAGTTGAAACTTCCGGCGAGGCGCCGCGCTTGATCACTTGGCGCGCCGGGAATGCCAGCAAAGACCGTTGCACTGTTCAACGTCTCCTCGGACACCAGCCCCGGAACAATTCTGCGAACTTGTTCCATCGCCCGTTCTGCTTGCTCCCAATCGGCGGTCTCGCCGCGGCTCCGATCGAAGTTGTAGGCGTATAATGATCCGAGCCGCCACCAGGCAAAAACTTGCTGCTCCTTGGTCAGATCGCTCCGCTGCAGGAACTGCTTCCAACCGGCAACGGCTCCGGCTTGCGTAAGGCCAGACCGCATTTCGGTTGTGAACGTGGGGTCCGCAGCCATCGCCTCTCGTAGGGCGAGATCCGCTGGGCTCCAATCCACCTCTGCCCGTGGTGGCGCCTCAATAAGGTACTCCCCACTCCCCTTCACCACCCTGGCACCACTCTCACGAGCCTCCACATCTGCGTCAGCAGTCGACAGCGATCCGAAAATGAGCAGGCAGACTGCTAATCCTAACGCGCTCGCACATTGTGGTCTGCAAATTGACGCCGGAATGACTTTCACGGAACGCACCTCCATTACTAGGGGCCGTAATATGGAAGAGTATCGGTGACACCCCAGGCGTAGTTCACGTACATACTTACTTCGGCAGCAGCCCAATTCGGTTCGATTGTCTTCTTCTCCAATTTGTATTGCATTTCCCATTCCGCTTGCTTGCTGGTGCCGGCACCGCCAATCAGCCACGCGTCTGCTGGCGAATGTTCAATCATTTCGGAATGCCTGGGGCCGGTTGTCGTTTGCGATACCAACTCTGCCTTACAAGAAACATAGTCGACATGAAGCTGGGATCCGAACCCAACCCCCGCAGCACAAGCACTACCATTATCGTTATCGGGCAATAGGATAGTGGTGCCTATAAACACTAGGCCGTACTGGACACCAAAGCTTACATTGGCAGTTCCACTATCAAACCAATCACTGTCTGACACTACGGCATCCAGCCTGTTAATAGGGGTGGAGGGAAGGTACCCTCCCCACGCATGCGCCTTCGCGTGAATATACTGTTTCATCAGGGTGCCGGCTGGACTCGTTTTCAGTGTCCACGTCGCCGCAGAGTCTGCATGTCCGGGCGGGGGGTTAGGGTTCGAGGTGAGCACCTTGTTTAGCGACAACGAACCGCCGATCCCGATTGTTCCCCCACTTGAATCTTCCCACCGCGTGAAAGAACCGCCACCAGAAGTGCCGAGGTGGATGCCAACCTTGAAGGCGGTCACAGTTATCGTTTTTGTGACCTGGTCATCATCGCAGGCCGCCCCATCATTCTGATCGTGAAAAGTCGCCGTTACCGAGTATTGCCCGATGTTCGGTCCAGCCTTCCAACTGTTTGTCGCGCCGGTCGGCGAGTCAAGCTGACCTGATGTGCACTCCCACTGGGTCGCGTCAAGATTGATCCTGTTCCCTGCCACACAGGGACAGCAGCCACCCGTCTGGTCGTTGTCGATGGCGTTGCCACTAAGAGCCACCTTATCGTTGGCGTCGTTGACGTGGCATGTCGGGCTCCCGTTCGTCACGTCGATCGTTGCACCAGAAATTGGGGGGGCAGCGTGGGACCCCGCGCCCAAAGCAAATTGACTCATCGAGCCAACCAACAGGACCACGAAAGTCGCTTTCAGCGTCAGACTAGACATTTGAAGGTCTCCCAAGATTTGAAAACGTTACTGCATTCTTCGAAAAAATCACTCTGCCAATGGGCTCTACGATGTGTCGAGCCATGCGCGGTCTGCTTGCTGCCGTGGCCGAGACGCCGACAGCAACAAAACATGGCCAAATCGACAGGGAACGTGATCCGTGGATCGACCCGTACCCGGCCGAAACAGCCGCAGGTGACCTCGCCCGAGAGGGCTTTGTAGAGCGTGACACAGCCGAACGTGCCGAAACAGAGCAGGGCGACCTGCCAGGTCCGCCTGGGATAGACGCCGAACCAGAGCCAGAGGCCGAAGAACAGCTCGAACTCGACCACGCCGATCAGGAACCAGCGAGAAGTGAGCAGCCCGGTCCCGGCCACCGGCTCGGTGGCCAACTGGTGGCCCTTCAACGCCGCGGCCGAGAGCAGAATCAGCCCGAGCGTCATGCGGATGACGCCGTACGGCGTGAGGCGAACTCGGCCGGACTGAGCCGTTGGGCTGCTCATGGCTGCCCTCCCGGCCCCGGCGGCCAAGGTGGCCGGAGCGCCGAGGTGAACGTCTCAGACCACCGGGACGTGCAACCGTTGAATCTAGCAGTT
>CAZUAM010000692.1:0-3731 GCA_964618095.1 uncultured Planctomycetaceae bacterium
GTCGCCAATAGACGGAGTCTGTAGATCGAATTGTTTCACAGGCTCTCAGTACTGGTCGCGTCGTGAAGCCGCAATGGCACAGGAAGGCCCTCACCGGTCGGCCGTTGCGGCATTGCCGGCTACTCTTCTTGCCCTTCAGGCGGCTTGTCAAGCAGCATATCAGTGCCCGGCTCCAGGCCGTAGCCGTAAGGGCCCGGCTGTCCACCGTCGTCACGCCCGTCGGGCCCGACACTGTAGAGCACATAGCCCGTGGGGTTTCGGCGATAGACCAGCCGCGTTCCGCTGTAGGGGTCCTCCGGCACTTCCGGGAGATATTCGGGAACCAGATCGGCCAGCTTCTCCGGCGGGTGGCCCTTCTCGACGGAGTAGGCGCGCAGGGCCAGGCCGCAAATCAGCAGCCGGAGTTTCGCCTGGCTCCGGTCGGCGGTGGCTTGCAGCAAGGGGCGCAAGTCAGAGTCGGTGCCAGCGATCATCGAAAACCTCTGGGCCAGTTGAGCCTTCCAGTCAAGAGCGACGCGTCCCCAAAGCTCATCGCGAGCCCAAACGTCTTCCAGCGGCTCAAAATTCGCATCGAGCGTTTGCAGGATATCGATCAGCTCACGACATTGGTCGGGGGTGAGGGTTCCCCGCAACTCCGTCAACGCCTCTACGCCGATGCCCTCTACGGCCTGGCCAACCAGCCAATCGATGATCATGCCGCCGCGTGATACCTTCTGCCCGACACGGATCACATTCAAATAGTCCTCAACGGCGTCGGCGGGGCGGCCGTTCATCTCGGCCAGTTTTCCTTCGGCGAGGAAAGCCCGCCCAAGTGCGCGAAATGCCCACAGTTTCTCCACGTCGAGATCGGACATGGAGTACTCCAGCGGGACGACGCATTCGCGGTCCATTGCGGCACGGGCGAGATCGAGAGCCTCTTGGAGCGACATCGGGGCAGCCTGAGGCTGGCTGCCCACGCCCCTCGCGGTCGCCGGCACGGCGGCGCCGCCGACGGCTCTGCCCGCCCTGAGCAGATCGTGGTATCCGTTGGGATCGGGCAGCACGGTTTCTGGCGGGTCGGGAGCCGGGGCAACCAGGACGCAGAAGGTGGCCACCGGCGGAAGCAGGATCACCAACGAAAGCAACACGGTGGCGAGCTTCGCCACGCGTCTGAGAATCGGGCGGGTCGCTCGGCCAGCGGGACGCGCCTGCGCGGAGTGGGACTCGCTACGTTCGCTTCTGGCCAACCAGCCCGACCTCCGAGCAAGTGCCAGCCAAGCGGCGATGACGACGGACGTGGGGATCAGGCACAAGACGATCAGCCGCATCCAGAGGCGGCGACGCCCGAGCCCCACGCACGCCGCGGCCAACGTGGACATGCCCAGACCAAGGCCGAGCAGCCCGTAGGCGGACTATGCCTCTGCGGGCGTGATCGTATTGGCCCACAGAGCTGGCCAGGCGGCGAATCCGTTTCGGACGTACAGCCAAAACTCCGAAAGGTCGGACGGCACCTTAACCGCCACGGCGACAATGACTGCCACGACCACCGTCAGCAGCAGCAGATCCGACAGAGAAAACTGTGGCCTGAGGCGGGGGAGCGCCCCGGCGTGGACCCCGCCATCCGGGCCGACGGTCTCAGCGCGGGCCCAAAAGCCTCTCAGAAGCATCAAGGGCACGATCACGACGGCCGACTGGATCGAAAAGAGCAGGAGCGGCTCGTAGGCGGGGATCAGCAGCAGCAACAGCAGGGTGCCCCCGACCACCGCAACCCGCAGAAACCAGTGCGGTTTGCCCAGGCCGGCCCAAATGGCCAGCAGCCCCACCAGGCTGTAGGTTGCCACGGTGAGGAGCCCAAACAGGATCATTTCGGCGTCGGAAGGGTACATCGCTGCTGCACCGCGTACCTGGAACCGGGAATCGCCGACAACGCGTCATGTCCTTCCCGAAGAGTAGCACGAACGGCGGCGGGACGCCATCCCCGGGAAGTTCCGCTGCGGTGACTGTTTCGTCAATAGCCGACAGGTGGCCATCTGCCGGGAAAAACCCGCAGGGCGTTGCCCTCCGGGTATTGGTTGCCCTCCGGCTATTGGGTCCGAGGCAAGACGACGCCCATACGGTCGCCGTCGGAGACGCCTCCCACAACGGAGGCCTAGCCGCGCCACTCGGTCTCGTCGACGGTGGTCTTGAAGTCGACTTGGACCCGCTCGGGGAGCTCTTCGGCGGCGACCGCGGCCAGGTCCTCTGCGGTGGGCTTGCCGACGTAGAGCATGCTGGAGCGGGGGCACTTCTGCCGGGCAAGGGCGAAGTCGGCCACGTCGCCGTAGGCGTCGTAGTCGATCATCGGCAGGTTGCCTTCCATCTGCATCGGTTCGGCGTTGCGGCTACAGGCCGTGCAGCCGATGCAGCCGACCTCGCAGACCGCCTGCACGTCGGGGCCCTTGTCCTGGTTGGAGCAGGCCACCACCAGCATCCGCTCGGCCTTGAAGGGGACCATGGTGATGATGTTCCGCGGGCAGGTCCGGGCGCAGGCCTTGCAGCCGATGCACTTCTCGTAATCGACGGTGGCCAGGCCATCGACGACGTGGATGGCGTCGTAGTCACACGCCCGGGTGCAGTCGCCCAGCCCCAGACAGCCGTAGGTGCAGCCCTGGACGCCGGCGACCAGGTTGGCCGCCGCGCAGGTTTGTTCGCCGTCGTAGGGCATTCGCTGGAGGCGGTTCTTGAAGTGTGCCGCGCAGTGCACGACGGCTCGATAGGGAAAGCTCTCGGTGACCTCGACGCCCATGATTTCGGCCAGCTCTTGGGCGCAGCCGGCCCCGCCCGGGGCGCAGAGGCCGACGTCGGCGTCGCCTCGGGCGACGGCCTCGGCGTATTCGCCGCAGCCGACGAAGCCGCAGCCGCCACAGTTGACGCCGGGGAGGGCCTCGATGATGGCCTCGACCTTGGGATCGACCTCGACGTGGAAGGTCCGATTGGCCCAGCCCAGGATGAACCCCATGGCCACCGCCAGCAGTGCCAGGGCGGCCCCGGCGAGCAGGAGGGTGAGGGTCGCCTGCGAGAGGGCCAAGAGCGGCAGGGCGGCTGTGCTCATCGCCGGTTCTCCTCGTTCTCGTCGGGGCGGATCGGTGCGTGGTCCCGGGCCGCGGAGTGGGCTGCGGGTTGGGCGGGGGCGTCGTTTGCGGCCGGTCCGCGCAGCGCGGCCTCGACGTTGCCCCGCATGCCGCTGAAGCCCATGAAGGCCATGGCCAGGATGCCGGCGACGATCAGCGTGATGCCGGCCCCCCGAAGCGGCTTGGGCACGTCGCACAGATCGAGCTCCTGGCGGATGCCGGCCATGATCACGATCGCCAGCGTGAAGCCCAGCCCGCCGCCGACCGCCAGCGTCAGCGCGTGGTGGGCGCCCCAGCGGTCCGCCTCCGGCACGCCCGAGACGTGCTTCATGATCTCCAGGCAGGCAAACAGGATCGCGCAGTTGGTGGTGATCAGCGGGAGGAACACGCCGAAGGACTTGTACAGGTAAGGAAAGAACTTGCGGACGTACATCTCGACGAACTGCACCGAGGAGGCGATCACGAAGATGTACATGATGTATGAGAGGATCGAGAGGTCGATCTTGGCGGCGGGATCGCCGTCGAGCCAGGATTCCCAAATGTATTGCGGGATCGGCGCGCCCGGCCGCAGCAGGAAGGTGGTCAACGCCCAGGAAAGCAAGGCGGCGATCGAGATCACGAAGGTCACCGCACAGCCCATGC
>CAZUAM010000693.1:0-3725 GCA_964618095.1 uncultured Planctomycetaceae bacterium
CATTTCGTGACCGTAAGATTATCGACGACATCAACATCAAGGAACTGGGGCAGGAGCTGTTCCGCCTGATCGAAACCGACAACCGCCGCAAACAGCTCTTGAACTTCTCTTCCGTCGATTACCTCTCCAGTGCCGCACTGGGAAAACTGATCTCCCTGGACAAGAAGGTCAAAGCCCATAGCGGCGTGATGAAGCTGTCGAACATCCGGCCCGAGATCTACGAAGTCTTCGCCATTACCAAGTTGAACCGGCTGTTCGATATCCAGGACGATGAAGCCGACGCTCTGGCGGCCTTCTAGCGGCTGATCGCGCATTCGCCCCCCCTCTAACCCCCGGCGGCCAAAGCTCATGTCCGAAGAGCGATGGATTTGGCGAAGCGATCACGTGATCACCAGCGATACGACGGCCGGCAGACGTGTACTGAACGAAGTGCTCCAGGAGCTCCAGGCACGTCATTGGTCCCCCCGCGACGTCTTCGCCGTCCACCTAGCAATGGAAGAGGCCCTGGTCAACGCCATCACCCACGGCAACCGGCTCGACCCGCACAAACAGTTGCAGATCTGCTGTCGGATTGCGCCCCGCTTGGTCCGCGTCGAGATCAGCGACGAGGGTCCGGGCTTCGATCCCGGCACCCTTCCCAACCCGACCGATCCCGACCGCCTGGATCTGCCCAGCGGCCGGGGAGTGATGCTGATGAAGGCCTTCATGTCCCGCGTCGAGTACGGTGGGCCGGGGAACCGCGTAATCCTGGAGAAAGAGCGCGGCAAGACGCAGTAGCCCCGCTGCGCCAATTCGCCCCGGCCTGGCTGAAACTCGCGTCCGTGGAGCCGCGGACCTAATCGACCACCCGCAGGCTGTGGGCCTTCAGCAGGCAGATCACCTGGCTGCCGGGTTTCAGCTCCAGTTCGGCCGCCGCCTCGGGGGTCACCTCGGCCCAAAGGACCTGGCCGATGTCGACCGCCACGAAGACCGCCTGGCTAAGCGGAACCACCTGGCAAACCCGACCCTGCAAGTGGTTCCGTGTGCTAAGCCCCGCCACGTCGTGTCGGCTGAGCGTCACGTCGGTGGGGGAAAACTCCACGAACATCGGCGAGGCGGCCCTCCCATCGCTGGGGCATTCTGATGCCCCACCGAATCCGCGGTCCAGCGGCGGCAGATAGAGCAACTGGTCGCCCACGCGGCCCGTGGCGTGGTCGTCGAAGGACTGAACCTCTGCCAGCCGCAAGAGGTTCACCGGGCGGGTGGCGTTTTTCCAGCCCAACGGCTCCGGTCGGCTCAAGGCCACGTCCGGCGTGGCGCTGGTCACGACGTGCCCCCGTTCCAGGACTACCACCCAGTCGGCCACCCGCCGTACGTCGGCCTGGGAGTGAGAGACGAACAGCGTGGGAATCTCCCACTCGGCCGTCACGCGCTGGAGGTAGGCGAGAATGCGGGCCTTCAGCCGGGCGTCGAGCGAGGCCAGCGGTTCGTCCATCAGGAGCAGTTCCGGGCCGCAAAGCAGGGCGCGCCCCAGGGCCACACGCTGTTGCTCACCGCCGGAGAGATTGCCGGGGTACCGCCTAAGCAGCCCGCCGATCTCCAAAACTTCCACCACGCGCCGCAGCTCAATCGACGGCCCTCGGCCGTTTCGACGGCGCCGTCCGTAACGCAGATTGGCCTCCACCGTCAGATGTGGAAACAGCAAATGGTCCTGGAACACCACGCCCAGGCGTCGCCGCTCGGGGGGCAGATGCACGCTGCCGGTCGTGTCCAGCACGATCCGATCGCCCAGCCGGACCTTGCCGGTCTGCGGGCGGAGGAAGCCGGCAATCGTGGAGAGCACACTGGTCTTGCCGCTGCCCGAGGGGCCAAACAGCGACGTGACCGGATGGCTCAATTCGAAGGCGATATCCAGCTCGAACCCGCCGGGGTATTGATGCCGCAATTGGAAGCTAAGCAGACTCATGCCGCGACCCTCTCCGTTCGAGCAGTTCACTTGCGGCCAGCGCTCCGCAGGCCAACAGGACCGACAGCCCCACCAGCCGCCAACACTGCCCCATCCCGCCCGGCGGCCGGTTCGCCAGGCTGAAGACTGCCAGGGGGATGGTACGCGTCTGGCCTTCGATGTTGCCGGCGACCATGATGGTCGCGCCGAACTCGCCCAGGCTGCGGGCAAACGCCAGCAGCCATCCGGCAATCACGCCCCGCCCGGCAAGCGGCAGCGAGACGGTAAAGAACGCCCGGGTGCGGCTTGCTCCCAGGCTTCGGGCGGCCATTTCCAGGCGGGGATCGACGCCCTGAAACGCCAGCCGAATTGCCCGAACCATCAGCGGAAAACTCACCACCATCGACGCCAGAACCGCACCCAGCCAAGTGAATACGATTCTCACGCCGAACCAACCGGCCAGAAGCGAGCCGATCGGCCCCCGCGGTGAGAAACACACCAACAGCAGGTAACCCGTCACCACCGGCGGAAGCACCAGCGGCAAATGAACCAACGTCTCGACCAGCCACTTTCCCGAAAACGAAGCCCGCGCCAACAGGTAACCTATGGCCACCGCAAACGGCAAACCCGCCAAGGCCGAGCACAAGCCCACTTGAAAGCTCAGCCGCAGGGCCGTCCATTCCTCAGCGCTCAGAAGTGTGAATGAGAAAAGTTCCATCGAAGGCAAGCGTCGACCGGTCAGTGCGTTATCAATAGATCATCTGTTGCCTGGCCACAGCCGCCGGGCAGCACCCCCGGGCCTTTTTCCCGGTAGCCGTCAGCCGCCGGCTATCGAGTCGCTGCGGACGACGAAACCGTGTTTGCGGAATACTTCGGCGGCCTCCGGAGAGTTCAAATAGCGGTAGAACGCTTCGGCCCCCGCCCTGCTCTCCCCTGGTTTCAACAGCACGATCGCATAGATCGGTTCGGTCAGCTCGGTGGAGATCTCCGCCACGATTCTGACCGAGCGGCAGACGGCCGCGTCGGTGGCGTAGACCAGCCCCGCATCGGCCGCACCGCTCTGAACGTAGGCAAGTGCCTGCCGCACGTCGGCCCCGGAAACGACCTTCCCTCTGAGTCGCTCCCACAGCCCCAGCTTCGTCAGCGCCTCTCTGGCGTAGATCCCGGCGGGCACTGCCGTGTAGTCGGCCAGGGCCAGGCGCCGGACCGCCTTGTCCACCAGGTCTTCGGGTTTCTGCACGTCGAGTTGGGAGTCGGCCGGGACGACGATCACCAGCCGGTTCTTCAGCAGGTCACGGCGCCTTTTCACCAGGGCGTTTTCGTCCTTGTCAAGATAATCGGCCCACTGCGTACTGGCCGAGACAAAAACGTCGGCCTCGGCCCCGTAGGCTATCTGCTGCGCAAGCGCCGACGACGCCGCATAGCTGGCCTTTACATCGGTGCCGGTTTCTCGCTTGAACTGTCCCTTGATCTCGTCCAAGGCGTTGCTGGCGCTGGCCGCGGCAAACAACGTCACCGGCCGGCCCGATCGGCCCGCAGAATCCCCGCCCCCACAGCCGCAAAGGCTCAAGGCAACCAGCCACAGGGAAGAATGCCGCCAGACGAGTTTTCCCATCATATTCCGGGCAGGGGTTGCTCTGGACCGGGGCAGCCACGTGCAAACACCCCCAGCACACGATATTAGCATATACGGCCGTCGCCCGCCGCGAAACCCCTCGGCCACCACCTGCACGGCTCGCTTGACACAACGCCCGGAGACCCCAAAATGGCTGGGCAGGAAACGATATGATACACACATTGG
>CAZUAM010000694.1:0-3716 GCA_964618095.1 uncultured Planctomycetaceae bacterium
GGAGCTTGGGAACCAGGTGGACATTACTTTCCTGAGTGTCAATAGCGGCCGCCGGTACGGCGGCCCACCAACCGTTGATATTGCTTCGCGGAGCCCGACCATGAAGAAAAAGATTTGGCTCATCCTCGCTGGGGTGATCATCGGCCCGCTGCTGGTTTGGCTCATTGTCAGCCGATTCTCTTCCGGCGTTGAGGTCGAGACGGCCCCGGTGAAGATGGGCCGGGCCTGGCAGTGCATCGACGAGCGGGCGAAGACGCGGCTGCCGAGAACCTATCTGATCACCATGCCCTACTCGGCACGCGTCAAGCCGATCAAGCATAGCGAAGGCACTCTCGTCCGGCAAGGCGACCCCGTGGCACAGATCCTGCCCAGCGATATCGAGCTGGCCGTCGCAGAAGCCACGGCCGTGCGGGGGGAGGCCGAGGCGTCGATCACCCAGAGTGCCGACACCAAGCTGGAGGAAGTCGCCCTGCGCCAGGTCCAGGCGTATGCTGCCTCGATGCGATCGGCCACCGAGTCGTCCCAGAAGCAGAAGGAATCGGCCAAGGCCGGCCTCGACTATGCCACCCGTGACTTCGCGCGAATCGAGCGGCTCCACCGCACCGGAGCGGAGACGGACGACAACCTGGAGCTGGCCAGACTGCGGCGAGTTCAGCGCGAGGTGGAGTACCAGCAGGCCGTGCTGACCCACACGGCCATGCAGTCGTTCCAAGTCGCCACCGACCTGCTGGAAGACACGGTCCGCCAATACATCGCCCGAAAGCAGCTCAACGTGGCCGTGCTGCGACAGCGCAAGGCCCAGGTCGACGCGCGCCTGAAGAAGGCCCTGCTCGACCGGGATCGCGGAACCATGACCAGCCCCGTCGACGGCGTGGTGCTCAGCCGGCCGGTCAGCAACGAGCGCGTGCTGGCCGCCGGAGCCACCCTGCTGGAGATCGGCCGGCTGGAAGACCTCGAAGTCGAGGCCGACGTGCTGAGCCTGGACGTGGTCAGGGCCAAGCAGGGCGACGAGGTAGAGATCTACGGGCCGGCCATCGGCAAACGCCGGGCCGACGGCAAGGATCACGCCGACGGTACGATACAGAAGATATATCCCGCCGGATTCACCAAGATCAGCTCGCTGGGCGTGGAACAGCAGCGGGTGAAGGTCATCATCCGCATCGACCCCGAGGATCTCAAGTGGTTGCGCGGGGAGCGGAACCTGGGCGTGGGCTATCGCGTCCGCGTGCGGATCTACACCGCCCAGAAGCCCCGCGCCCTGGTGGTCCCCCGCTCGGCGCTGTTCCGCGGCACCGGCGGCGGGTGGCAAGTCTACGCCGTCCGTAACCGCCGCGCAGAAGTCCAAGACGTGCAAGTCGGCCTGATCAACGACGAGTCGGCCGAGATCACCTCCGGTCTGTCTGAGGGTGAGCAGGTCGTCCTGGCCCCGGAGAGCAACCTCACCGACGGGGCACGCGTGACCACGAAAGCGAAGGAAAAGGAAGAGGGTTAGTACTACAGCGCGGCGTTTCGCAACGTTCCCGTTTAGCGGGCGGGCTTGCCCACCGTGGAATGCACTGAAGACTCCCGGTGATTTCACGGCGGGCAAGCCCGCCCGCTAAACGGTGTGACAAGGACTTCGCACGCGCGCGTCCCAAGTTATTGAATCACTGCGGGTTATGCCAACTCCGCAAAAACACGCTGCGCTGTAATATTAGGGGCGGCCGAAGAATAACTTGTGGGAGGTCCCTCCTTAGTTGTTCTCTTCGGCCTCTGAAGTAGCCCGCCCAAGAAGCCAGTGGAGGAGCAACCAGCCGAGGATGCACCCGATCGGATAGGCCGGCAGATCCCACCGGGAAAACGAGTCGCCGAGCAACATCTCGCCGAGAAACGTCGAGCGGACGGCCTGGAGCCAGGGCGGTTGCCAGAGCTGAAGCACTTCGAGCACGCAGGTCGCCGTACAGACCCCGACCGCGATGGGCGTAATCGCGCCTCTGCGGGGCACGACCAGAAAAACCAGGAGCATGAAAAACATCTCGTAGGCGACGCTGGCCGGGCCCCAATTGTTTACCCACCATGCTCCCGGCCCGGGATAGAACTTCATCGCCAGGCCAAACGCCGTCACGGCCAGCAAGGCCAGGATGATCCGCCAGCGCAGGGTCCACTTCACCCGAGCACCTCGTTTCCGACCGCAAGCTGCGATTTTATCTTACTCAAGCCCCGGACGTTCGGCAATTTCTCCAGGTGTCGTGCCGCATACGTGTGGCGGCCGCACCGCCGCAGGTTTCGCCGGCGGCCGCACGGCCGCGGCGCAACCCTCGCCACGCTATCCCCGCTTGGCCGCGTGCAGCACCAGATAGGCCATCTCCGGCGGACATTTCAGACGGACCGGAAACAGGCCGGAGACGCCGCGGGTGACGTGCATGATGGTGGGCGGGGCGTAGAACACGCCCGAGGCGTACTTCACGCCCTCGCGACTGGGAGACAGGATCGGACCAATCAGGGGAAAGCGAATCTGCCCGCCGTGCGTGTGGCCGGCCAGCAACAGGTCGGCATCCTGGGCCTGGGCCCAATCGAGTTGATCGGGGCTGTGCGAGAGGATGATCCGCAAGGCTCCGTTGCCGCTGCGGGTAGGGCAACCGGCCAGGTCGGCCGCCGGTGGCAACCAGGGCAGCTCGTTGCCGGCCAACACCACCGGCTCGCCGCGGATCTCGATCTCCCTCCAGCGGCCACCCAGGCCCACCAGTCCGCTCTCCTCGAGCACCCGGCAGAGCCGGTTCGTGTCCACGCGCAAATCGTGGTTGCCCAGCACAAAGTAGACGCCGTAACGGCCACGCAGCCGGCCCAGCGTGTCGGGAATCCAGTCGATGTACCGCGCACCGTCGACCAGGTCGCCGGTGATTGCCACCAGGTCGGGCGCCATCTGGTTGCTCTGCCGGACGACCTCCTGGAAATACACCTTGCCCACCCGGCCGCTGAAATGAAAGTCGGAAAAGTGCATGATCGACAGCCCGTCCAGGGCCCGTGCCAGCCGCGGAACCTCGATCGCCCGCTCGGCCATGTCCAGCTTCAAAATCTCGTTGCCCGGCAAGTGCACCAGGAAGTGATTGGCGTGCTCCTCCAAGGCCAGTTGGTTGGAATCCTGGGCCAGTTCGACCGATCGGGTGCGGTCAGAGCGGAGCACGGACGGGGGGCGACGCAGTAGGCCCAGCCAGAGCCAGCGGCCGATGGCCCCCACGGCAGCCACCCAGCAAACCCCAAGGTAAAGCACGATCGGCAGCGGAATCTCCTGCCAACGGAGGCCGCCGAGCGTGCCAATACCGGTGTGGATGAACCACCACCCCAACCCCGCCGGCACTGACACCAGGTACACCATACACAGCGACGACAGACACAGCGATACCCAGTGCGGCATCGCCGTGGCGTGGATGCGGTTGCCCGCCGCCACCGACAAGACCGCGTGGCCCAGGAGTGCCAACAGCAGCAGGGAAAAATCCATCGTCAGGGTTTGACAGGGCAGAGGTGAAATCCAAGTGCGGCCATCGGTCGCAATGGAAGGATTCCGTGGTCAGTGGCCAGCGGTCAGCGGTCAGGTTTGGCAAGGAATCCGTGCCTCGTCCTCGATAATGATCCCGTCAGGCTGCCGTGGAAGGGAAGACGCCGACGAAAGCTGGTCGAGCCAGTAGAGCCACGAGATCACCCAGAGTATTATTGGCCTTGACCCCGGTCTGTTCAAG